>NZ_JAQMTJ010000290.1:0-10489 GCF_028330815.1 Dolichospermum lemmermannii CS-548 | reverse complement strand
TTCATAAATTTCTTATTTCGCGCCAACAGGCAAAGAAGAAGAGAATATTCAATATGATTCTGTTAAGCCTCAAAATCTTTGTTAAAACGAACCACAGAGGCACAGAGGACACACCAGAGAAGAAAATAATTGAGTATGATTTTTAAAATATACTCTGTCTTGCTCTCTGCGCCTCTGCGAGAGAAAACAATTACTTCAAATTCAAAGTAACTTTCTGTAAATTACCTGTGAATGCAAACGGTACTTGATAGGTTTCCACAATCGGAGTACCTGTATCTCGACCCACATCAAAAGTTTCATTTAAAGCCAAACGGTAGGGTAAAGTTTTTTCAATTCGACCCTCAGCCACCTGTTGATCATTAATGAATAACTTCCCATTTCCACCAGCACCAACTCCACCACTGGTAAAACTTTGTGTTTACGCGCTTCTGATAAAAATAAATTTTGTAGTTTTTCCAGTTTTTCTGGATTCTCAGATGCTAAGTTATTCGCTTCGCTGAAATCTTCCTCAATGTTGTATAGTTCCCAAGGATCTTTCTCGAAGTCAGCATTAATTGTACCCTGCCAAGGTAATCGAGGATGACGCGCCGCAGCTATCCATCCATTATTATAAATAGCCCGGTTTCCGAACATCTCAAAATACTGAGTTTTACGCTCAGAAGGAGCATCAGAATTATCAAAAGTATAAACTAGGCTAGTACCTTCAATCTTCTGTTGTTTCACTCCGTTAACTTTTGTAGGTGCAGTAATTCCCGCAGCTTCAAAAATAGTTGGCGTAATATCAATGACATGATGGAATTGGCTACGAAGTCCGCCTTGATCTTTAATGCGATCGCCCCATGCAATAATTAAGGGATTACGAGTTCCACCAAAGTGAGAGGCTATTTGTTTTGTCCATTGGAAGGGAGTAGTACCTGCCCAAGCCCAAGCTGCATGATAATGATTAGTGCGATTCGTTGTTAGCTGAATCACGGTATCCAGTCCGTACATAAGCCAACCAACCCAATCCAATCATGGAAAAGGTTGAACTCTCGGTCTGATATGGGTGCAAGTCCCGTCTACCAGACTCAGGTATGACTCCTTACCTGCCCGCACTGACCAGACTCGGTATCTGGAGGGTGAAGCCGGGGATAGGACGCAATCAGACACCCGTTGTGGGGTGACACTTGGCGTTAACGGGGAGTTCCTACGGTGAAACACCAGCCTAGAAAAGCAACCTATATCAAAGCAGGACACAACAACAAAACCTGACTTCACTGGAGATCATTCCCACCGCATCTTAATCAAATAGCGGTAAGAGTCCAGGGAATCCAGTGGTTGAATTGGCTACACCTAACGGAACTATCAATCAACCGAGGGAACGAATAAAAACGGATTGAAGGTCTAAGGGCGGATTCGTTCCCTATAAGTAGGCTGGACGAGCAGCGGAACTCCTTCAATTCGGGTAGGACAGACCGTAATTGGTCTGAGGTGTTCAGAATACACAGATTGGAGCAGAGCATGATTAGACACAGAGACAACTAAGCGTGAATCCTGGAAGACGTTACCTTGGAAGAAATTCCGCCGTAACTTATTCCGCCTACAAAAACGAGTGTACAAAGCGGTTCAAGTTGGAGACAAGCGCAAAGCCAAGTCCCTACAAAAACTGATTCTGAAGTCTACCGCAGCGAGATTACTGGCTATCCGTCAAGTAACACAGCTAAATGCACAGGAAAAAGACCGCAGGAATTGATGGCAAAAAGTCCCTTACCTTTAACAATACTGTAGCCAAAAAAAGAGGATGAAGAGAGAGGGCTGATGTAGTAGAGTTATAGTCTTCCAAAACAAAAACTCGAAAACCACATACAGCCCATGTTTGATATCCTAACACTCCTGCAATGCCTGCTACCAGAAATAAAAGTCACGACTATGCGGCAGTTGAGCCAGATCATCATGGCCATGTTAGCAATGAGCGGACGAGTAACAATGTTGGGAATATCACGTTGGACGCTTAGTGGTGGTAGTTATCGGACGGTAATCAGATTTTTTCAGACAGTCATACCGTGGGCAACGGTGTTCTGGGTGTTTTTTCGGCGGCATTTGTTTTGCCCAAATGATGTTTATTTGTTGGCAGGAGACGAAGTAGTAATAAGCAAAGCCGGGAAAAAAACCTATGGATTAGATAGGTTCTTTTCCAGTCTAATAAGTAAACCAATATCGGGTCTATCTTTCTTTACATTATCATTAGTAAGTGTTCAACAAAGACACTCATTTCCGATTCAAATAGAACAGGTAATTAAAAGTGATGTAGAAGAAAGTATTATCTCGCCAATTCCAGATGTAAAACCTCAAGAAAAACGTGGGCGTGGAAGACCTAAAGGAAGTAAGAATAAAAATAAACAGGAGGTAATTTTTACATCTGAATTACTAAGAATTCAAAAGATGATTAATGAACTATTTAAGTTAATAGCTAACTTTATTCCTCTCACTTACTTGGTTGTAGATGGTCACTTTGGGAACAATAATGCTTTGCAAATGGCTAGACAGGTAAAGTTACACATAATTTCCAAATTACGCCACGATTCGGCGTTATACATCCCTTACCAACATCCTGACTCTAATCATCGTTCTCGTCGTAAATACGGAGATAAGCTGGACTGGCGTAATATTGCTGGGGAATATTTACGTCAAAGCAGTATTGACGAAGATATCAAAACTGATATTTATCAAATGACTCTACTGCACAAAGAATTTGCTCAATCCTTGAATGTAGTGATTTTGGTAAAAACAAATATCAAGACGAATGCTGTTAGTCATGTGATTTTATTTTCCAGTGACTTAGATTTGTCTTATGAGAAAATAATCGACTATTATAGACTACGCTTTCAAATCGAATTTAATTTTCGTGATGCCAAACAGTTCTGGGGATTGGAAGATTTTATGAATCGGGGTCAAACTGCGGTGACTAATGCGGCCAATCAATATTTTTTATGGTCAACTTATCTCATTATCTTTTAAGTAAGTCGGCACGATAAAATCAATATACATTTTTTTCGTAAAAACCCTTAAATAACCTATCTATAAGGTATTTGTCGAATTTACATTTCGTTACATATGTTGATTGTTTAACGCCAACTTACTTAGCTCAATTCCGTCAAGATAATCCTGGTGCTGGAATTATTGATCTTCAGGCTTACTGTCGTGGTTTTCGATATGTTCGTGAAATGTTAAAAATGCTTCCGGAACAACCAGAGCCTATTTTATTAGCCCAGATTTTTGCCAAGCTTACCTCCGGGGGAAACGCATCTTATCAATAAGGACTATTTAATCTCAATAATGACCCAAAAATTTGCATTAACGTCTACTTATTGACAATAATTTAAACCATCACGATGACTCTGAAAAAATCCATCAAACGATAAATACCGATTATTTCGTTTATACACAAAAATGGTATTTTGTCAATAAAATTTAGATGCGTTTCCCCTGAGCTTACCTCTCTTGGTCGTGTTCACAATGCTCCTACAGCCGTTGAACCCTCGTAATTTGGCTACAGTATTGTTTTAGCAAACATTCTTCTCCAAACGTAGAGCCAAAATGCCCAACAATTTAAGAGGGTGTTTGAAAAGTCGGTGAGTGAGTAAAAAAGCTCTCCCAGTGTAAGTTGTGAATAGAAAGAACACAGCACAAAAGAGAGTAACATGAGTAAAGCATACCCTACCACTTGACTCACGCCCAATATGAATTAATAAAAATGGTCGTAAAAAAGGGAAACAGAACTATATTTGTGTAAGTTTCTGCTTTTCTTGCAAGTTCAGTCCCTTTAGGGCTGAGTTACTGACTGTGACAGATGGGTAAATCCAGAAATTATTCCTCGACAATTTCCACTTCCCTTGGTTCTGCTGGTGCTTCAGCAGAAGTATTGGCTTCGGGACTGAGGTGATTTTTCAGTTTGAGTTTTAGGTCGTCTGAAATGGGCAAATCTTTAATTTCTTTGAGCAGAAATCTGACTGATTCGGTTTTGCTACGTTCTGTATATATAGCCTTGAGAATAGCTTCAATTCCATAGCCTGCTACAGTATCCCCTACAACTGTTGTCAGACCAAGCAGACCTATACCTCCGAGGATACCAAACGGTCCTCCCACAGATGTGAGGGTAGCAACAATAGCAGCATTACTACCTGCTGATGAAACTGCTAAAACCACGAGAATTATGCCAGGAAGACCCAGACCAGCCAATTTTTTAACGATTTCGTCCATTGTAATTACCTAAAATTGTGATACTTTTGCTGACAATCTTATCAATCTGTGATTTCAATTAATAACCGTTCGGCTGACGCACCCTAAATATGGGATATTTTTTATTTTGGAAGTCTCTAGCTTAACAAGATACTACACAATTCATCGATTTCTTGATTTTTTTCTTGAATCAGTATATTCGCTAAAGTTTGTAATTGGCGCAGATTTTCTGGTTTGGCATTATCGATATCTTCGAGTTCACTTTTTAAGAATGGTTGAAACCGATAATAAGAAGTTTTATGACCTTTATTAGTAGCCTCAAACAACCGTTCTAATTCTCCAGCTACTACTTCACTCCCGCCGTCAAGCACCATATTTAACAGCGGCTTTGTCCATTGCAATAGTCCCCAATTTTTCACTTGGTCATAAGGGTAGACACTGGTCAGGGAACCGGTACCCAAGGATACTACCAAGATATCCTCTATATTCAGGGCTTGTTGATTTTCTTGCTTACTAATTTGCGCCTCTAAAATAGCCAAATTAGCGGGATTATTCGCAACTAATCCCCCATCCACTAATGTATAGAAGCCGTCGGTATTATGGGAACTGGAAACACGATAGGGAGCAAAATAAGTCGGAGTTGCACTAGTTGCCAATGCTGCATCTGTGAGCGTAAAACCTAGGCATAACTTGCGAAACTTTTTCGATTTAGTCTGTTGTTTTTCGAGCTTATTAGTAAAGAATATGGGAATTCGCTGCTCGATATCGTAGCTCGTTACGAAAACTTCTTTGAGATTATTTTCTAAAGGGCTGTCGCCAAAATATTGCTTGATAATTTCTTCTCTCCCCTCTGAAGAATATTTTGGTTGAACGAATATATCCTCTAGCTGTCCGAGTAATTGTTCCCAGAATGGCTCGTAAAATATCTCAGCCCCATATTCCAAATATATTTGCAGAAGTTCTTCAGCGCTGTATTGGGCGACGGGTGGGCTATCAGATCCTGCTAAATCTAATCGCGGTTTAGTTAGTCCGAGTGCGAGAATTCCTCCGCTGGAACTACCTGCAATTAAATCGAACAAACTAAAAATCTGTTTTTGTGTCCGCTTTTCAATTTCAGTTAAGATGATTGCGGGGATAATACCCCGAATACCACCGCCATCAATAGCAAGTATTTTATATTTGGGATTTGCTGTATTATTCATAGTTTGTTTCGATTCCTCTTGAGAGGGTGTTTGCGCTTGTTCCTGTTGTGGGTATTCGGTAGTTTGGGAGATTTCGGCTATCTCTGCAGGTGAACTACTTGGTCTGTGTCCCTCGCTGGATGATTGTGCGATCGCAAATGGAACTTGTGCTAAATTCCAACTGGGATTACCATACAAGGTTCCATTATGGGTATTTCCACTCTGGTCTTGGACAGTTGTTCCTTCTCCTTCGTTTAATCTCCAGTAGGCTACTAATCCTGGTTCATTTCCAACTAGAGGACTAGAGCGATGCGTTTGGATTTGGTCTTGAGTGCAGGGATAATTCCAGACGCTAATATTTGCCAACTGTCCTGTAAAGTATACATTATTGTGTAAAGTCGCCCCCATGGTTATAGGACTAGTTGCTTTGTTCAAAGAAGAACCTGTCAAAGACCCAGTATATTCATGGTCATCAAGATATATAGTCAGTTGACCGCCATTAAAAACAATGGCAAAGAAGTGCCATTGTCCGATGGTTAATTCTCCATTGCCAAAGGTTTTAATAACATTGTCAATATTTTCATCAATGTATACATCTAAATTACCTTCTTCACTGATGCCAAATTCAAAATTATCACTGTATCGATCTGAAGAACGGGCAAAAAATACATTGTGTGCCCCGTATGTAGTTGCTTTATTGGTGAGTTGATGCGGATTCACCCATCCGGAAATCGTAAAGGCTGAACTCCCCTGAGCAAACACACCACCAATATCATTTTTGCCAAAATTTATGTAGTCATCTTGACCATCAAATGTCAGAACTGATTGGGTATTTACTTGATTTGTCACAACATTTTCATCTCCAAATCATATAATTTGTAATTAATCAACGAACTATATACATAATTTATTTTTATCTATCAGGTAATATAGCTTGTTGGTAAATATATTGACTGTTGCTGCAATACTCACACTACAAGTGTCGTAGTTCCTAAATGCTGACTGATCATTCTTTCCTATAAGACTTGTACACTGATCCCTATGCTATGGTAGTTTTGTGCCAAAATCCCATAGGAGTCCCATATATTTTTAACTCCAACGCACTTAACCTAGACTTTTAAATAATCTCAGCTTTATCAAAAAAATGCAATAGATAGCAGGTAAGACTTATGCTTATCTATCTAACGGTGCATCTTTATATCCCATATTCCGCACCCTAACTGTCACATTGTTGACACTCCCCGGTCTAAAGCACCTAATGCATTGCTACGCAATGCTTACTCAGGGGCTTTCAAACTTCCCAGTCTTTCTTGTAAAGTGCATCAAACCGTAAAAATCTAGCAAATAAACAGATTGTTGATATCTGATGCACCCTACAATAGATTTTTGGTGTGACGCTTGCGTAAGTTGTAAGAGTGAGTCATAACTTTAACAAAATATATTTAGAACTTACGCATTGACAAATGAGGGAAAATTCTTATACGGTAATCATCGGTATTGCTTATATGTAAGCATCAAACATCTCCGAAAAAGAATCTGAAACCCTTAACCTGTCTAGCTGAAAACCTAATTTCCGGAGAGGTCTATTTTAGTTATCTAAAATAGACAAAATAGTTAAAAAACTCGCTATTATGGCTAATCATCAAAATAAATTTAATTGCTTTATTATTGGCGAGGGAACTTTACCGATTCAATGTGCTGAAATACTGATCAATCAAGGTCACGTAATTTACGGCATTATCTCCGCAGATGCATCGATAATTAACTGGGCTGAGGGGAAAAACATACCTTATATTAAGCCAACAGATCATCTCGGAGAATTTTTAAGCCAGCAGCCTTTTGATTACCTGTTCAGTATTGTCAATAGGTATGTTTTACCCCAGGAAATTCTAGAGTTACCACGCCAATTTGCGATCAACTATCATGATGCCCCCCTACCAAGATATGCAGGAGTCAATGCCACTTCCTGGGCGTTGATGAATCAGGAGAAGACTCATGGGGTGACGTGGCATATAATGGCCGCTATGGTTGATGCGGGCGATATCCTGAAGCAGGTAATTATCGATATTGCTGATGACGAGACAGCTTTGACTCTAAATGGGAAATGCTATGAAGCTGCTATTAATGCATTTGCTCAACTAGTTGATGAGCTATCCTCTGGTACATTTGTAGCAACCAAAGTAAACCTGAATCAGCGCACCTATTTTTCCCGCTTCAAAAGGCTGAGGGCAGGCGGAATCATCTCATGGAAGCGTTGTGCTTATGAGTTAGATGCCCTGATTAGGGCTTTAGATTTTGGTTCTTATCCCAATCCATTAGGTCGGCCTAAATTGGCTATAGACAGCAATTTGTTTATAGTCTCTAAGCTTGAGGTTCAGGGTAACTTGTCCAACTACCCTCCGGGAACGATCACAAACATTGAACCTACTTATATCACAGTTTCTACAGCAAGTTATGATATTGCACTACGTCAGGTACTGGCTATTAATGGTCAAGCACTATCAATTTCATATCTGGTGGAGAAATTTGGCTTGCAAGTCGGGTATCAGTTTTGTGATCTTGAGCCTAATCAGGTCAAGCAGATTGAGAAGTTTGATCAGTCAATTGTTAAGCATGAAGCTTTTTGGGTAGAAAGGCTAGGAACCTTAGAGTCCATCACTATTCCTGAGGCAAAGCAGACAGCATCATTACACCTGAAAGAACCACAGTATGCCAGAGCCAGGATGTTTGTACCCGATGAGGCAATTACCTTATGGTTACAACGCCATCCCCAATGGCACCGAAGTGATTTTCTCGCAGCTGCTTTTATTACTTATCTAGCTCGAATTGGTGGCAGCGGATGTTTTGATATCGGATTTAAAGATATTGAATTACAACGACAGTTGGTCGGACTCGAAAGCTTGTTTGCGTCAGTTGTTCCTTATCGGGTAAATATAGATTACGAGCAAAGTTTTGCGGCTTTAAAAAAACAGTTCGAATTTACCCAACTTCCCCTAACTTATGTCCGGGATGTCGTGACTAGGTATCCATCTCTTCGTTCGTTGTCCGATCGGGGTAGTGAGCAGTTTTTCCCAGTGGTTGTAGAGCGTGTGGAAAAACTAGAGGACTACCAAAGTCCGTTGGGAAGTGATCTAACTTTCATAATTTCCTCAGATGGGAAGAAATGTTGTTGGTTCTACAACACAGATGTATTGAATAATGACAGTATTGCCAGAATGCAAGAGCAGTTTACTGTTTTTCTGCAAGGTATTCTCACCGAACCTGACCAGTGTATTGCTTACCTACCTTTGTTATCTGAGCAGCAGCGGCGGGAAATTTTGCTGGAGTGGAATGATACTCAGGTTGATGATCCCCAGGATAAATGTATCCATCAGTTATTTGAGTCGCAGGTTGATCTGACCCCGGATGCAGTGGCGGTGGTGTTTGAAAATCAACAACTTACCTATAGTCAGTTGAATTGTCAGGCTAATCAATTAGCGCATTACTTACGCTCTCATGGTGTGGGTGCGGATGTGCTGGTGGGTATTTGTGTAGAGCGTTCTTTAGAGATGGTAGTGGGACTACTAGGCATTCTCAAAGCGGGTGGAGCCTATGTACCAATTGACCCTGAATATCCACAAGAGCGTCTGACTTTCATGTTAGAAGATGCTCAAGTTTCGGTATTACTAAGTCAACAGAAATTAGTTGAAAAATTACAAACCCATCAAGAAAATATTGTCTGCTTAGATACCGCATGGCAACTAATTTCTCAGTTGAGTCCAGAGAATCTCATCTCTGAGGTGCAAGGACATAACTTGGGTTATGTGATTTACACCTCTGGTTCTACAGGTCAACCAAAAGGTGTGGCCATGAATCAGCTTGCTCTTTGCAATCTGCTCCTGTGGCAACGGCAAAATGTCACAATTTCTAGTGGGGCAAAAACCCTGCAATTTGCGCCGATTAGCTTTGATGTTTCCTTCCAAGAAATCTTCTCAACCTGGTGTTCTGGGGGGACATTGCTGTTGATTGGAGAGCAATTGCGCCGAGAACCATTGGCTGTGTTAGGTTTACTCCAAGAACAAGCTGTTGAGAGACTGTTTCTTCCCTTTGTTGGTTTACAGCAACTAGCCGAGGTGGCTATTGAGCGGGAATTAGTTATTAGTAATCTGCGCCAAATCATCACTGCGGGGGAACAGTTGCAGATTACTCCTGCCATTTCTCAATGGTTGAGCCAGTTAACTGATTGTACTTTGCACAATCATTATGGACCATCGGAAAGTCATGTCGTCACCAGTTTTACTCTGACTAATTCCGTGGAAACTTGGCCGCTGCTGCCTCCCATTGGTCGTCCCATTGCCAATACCCAACTTTATATCCTTGACGAAAATTTACAACCAGTACCAGTAGGTGTACCAGGAGAATTGCATATAGGTGGAGTCGGATTAGCACGCGGCTACCTCAACCGACCAGAGTTAACACAAGAAAAATTTATCGCCAATCCCTTTAGCACCTACCCTAATTCCCGTCTCTACAAAACCGGGGACTTAGCCCGTTATTTGCCAGATGGCAATATCGAATACTTGGGTCGCAGCGATAATCAAGTAAAAATCCGGGGATTCCGCATCGAGTTGGGCGAAATCGAAACAGTCCTCAGCCAATATCCCCATGTGCAAGCATCTTGCGTGATTGTCCGTGAAGACATTCCTGGGGACAAGCGCTTAGTTGCCTACATTGTGTCGCAAAAAGAGCAGAGAGCCACTGTCAGCGAACTGCGTAGCTTCCTCACACAAAAGCTGCCAGAATACATGGGTCCCCAGGCTTTCGTCATTTTAGATTCCTTACCCCTCACCCCCAATGGCAAAGTAGACCGCCGCGCTTTGCCCATACCAGATTTACACGCTGAACTCACAGACCAACACGTAGCTCCACGCACCCCCACCGAAGAAATCCTGTCACTAATTTGGGCGCAGGTCCTTAAACTAGAGCAAGTAGGCATTCATGATAACTTCTTTACCTTTGGCGGACACTCCCTACTAGCAACCCAATTAGTTTCCCGTATCCGCACTAGCTTCAAAGTAGAACTACCGTTGCGTAGTTTATTTGCTGCACCG
>NZ_JAQMTJ010000289.1:0-55270 GCF_028330815.1 Dolichospermum lemmermannii CS-548 | reverse complement strand
GCGCAATTTCGACACCTTGATTGGCAGTTGTTTTGAGCGTTTAGGCGGCGTTTGACGGTCGCAGCGAGATTAGATTGAGCTAAACTCTTAATTTAATTCTGTCAGTAGAATCTCAGTGGCTTGGCTCCCTGAGAGTGTCAACTTGTTTCAATACCTTAGCCATTTTTTGCAGGTTGGGTTAAGCGACAGCACAACCCAACGCATTTGTTCTGTTTCAGTGCTGATGCAAGCGGTAAATTTTCTAGCTCAATATGTAAAATTGCCCCATCAAACTCAAGCTATGATTGAGGATGGCTATATTCACCAACTGTAAAATCAATGGACAGACGATCTTTTTTATTGGGTATAAGTACCTTAACACTTTCTCAATTGATCACAGGATGCGGAACAAACCAGCAACCCCCCTTAAATGTACAGCTATTAAAAAATTCTATTCCTGGTCAGGTAGTTAATCAGTTTCGGAAAACTGTAACTCAAGGGGGAAAATTGAAATTTACCCCAGTGAATCAGCTTCAGGAGTTATTTAAATTATTACAGACTTGGCAACAACCGCCAACTAATAATCAGCAAGAATGGACTCGTTATTTACCATTTAATCAAAATCAAAAATCACCGACTGCTAATTTAGTTACCTTGGGAGATTATTGGTTACAAGCAGCAATTGATCAAAAACTAATTCAACCATTAGCAACAACAAATATCAAAAATTTAGCTAACTTAAATGAAAAATGGCAACAACTAATTAAGCGTGATCAAGAAGGTAAAATTTGGGGTGTTCCTTATCGGTGGGGGAATACAGTAATTATTTATAATCAAGAAAAGTTTCAAGAATTAGGTTGGAAACCAACAGATTGGAGTGATTTATGGCGAAGTGAATTACAAAATCGGATTTCTTTACTTAATCATCCCAGAGAAGTAATTGGTTTAGTTTTGAAGAAATTAGGAAAATCTTATAACACGGAAAATATCAAGCAAATTTCCGCACTAAAACCAGAATTACAAGCATTAAATCAACAAGTCAAATTCTATGATTCTCAAAACTATCTAGAACCATTAATTACTGGGGATACTTGGTTAGCAGTTGGTTGGTCTCATGATATTATTCCGGTAATCAGTCGTTATCAAAAATTTGCCGCAGTTGTTCCCCAATCAGGAACAGCAATTTGGACTGATTTATGGGTAAGTCCCACAGGTGTTAGTAATGATGGTTTAGCATATCAATGGTTAGATTTTTGTTTACAACCCAATACCTCTAAACAAATTGCCTTACTAACTAAAAGCAATTCTCCTGTGGACAATGCTATGGTCGTAGGGGATATTCAGAAACAGTTACAGAATTTATTCTTAACTGATGCTGAAATTCTGGCCAAAAGTGAATTTATACTCCCCTTACCTCCAGCAGTCATGAAAGAGTATGAAGATTTATTCATCAAGATCAAACAATCATAATTTTGGCAAGAAGAACGGAATCCAACTTTGCTTTTAATGATTCATTCTTGAGGATAATTGCTGATTTTGTCTCTTTGGACTCTAATCCATAACTGCTGACTTTTGTGAAATTTTAAGTTCAGTAAAGATGTTTGTAATCAATAGGGCTTACGGACTGGTGGAGTTTTGGAAAATAGCCTGGTTTTGAAACCAATCCTTTCCTACCTGGATAGTAATATCTGAACCGATATTACCAGTGCTTTCTACGCGTACTTCCCCAAATCCCAAGAGACTACGGACTGATTCGGCACTATCTCCATCTCCTTGTTGTGCCACAATGTGAGTTATATCCAGGGGTTGTCCCCCGGGTTTGGAGACAAAGATATTTTTATATCCAGCTTTTTCCAATGTTCTAATTAGGGGACGCAATTGAGAGCGATTGTTCCCTGTACTATCCTGAATAGATACACGCAGATGACTAGGTTCAGCAAATGATATTTCTGCCGTCTTCGCTTCTAAACCAAAATGCTGCGTCATTACTTTAGCAATATTCCGCCCATCTGGAACCCAGTAGCTGGCATCAAACTCATGATTGTCGCTAAAGCGTCCAGGTAGCATTAACATTTGCATATTCGAGCGATTGATTTTTGAGCCAAAACCAACCAGCGCTACTAATTCCTCCACAGATAAGTTAGTATCAATATTTTCCTTAACAACATTGAGAATGTCTGGTAATTTCGTGATGGTTGTCGGGTTCAGAGTCTGTTCAATTAAAGACCGCAACACCATTTGCTGGCGCTGAATTCGACCAATATCTCCCAGTTCATCATGACGATAGCGGAGTAATTGCAATGCCTGTTCACCATTGAGATGTTGTTGACCCGCTTTTAAATTAATGTATAAATGCTGGGAATCATCCCGATATTTCATGTTTTTGGGGACATAAATATTCACTCCGCCCAAAGCTTCAATTAGCTTACTAACGCCCAAAACATTAATACGAATATAGCGATCAATTCCTACTCCACCTAAAAGATTACTAACGGTTTTCGCCGTTAACGCTGGTCCACCCTCTGCATTAGCCGCATTAATTTTTTTCACTCCATACCCTTCAATTTCTGTGCGGGTATCTCTAGGCACAGAGAGCATGACTATTTTTTTTGTCTCTGGATCAAACTTGATCAACAGCATGACATCAGAAAGACCGTCAAAAGAATTAATTTGGGGTAAATAACTCAGATTTTTGCTGTCAGAAGGGGGGTTTTGGACATCTGGAGGCAGTACGCTCATCCCCATTAGCAGGATATTAACAGGACGAGTTAGTTGGGAAAATTGTAACCCATTGCCAGAAATACTATCCCCATCAAATACCGCTTCCTCCTGGGGACTGAGTTGAGCTTGTTGCAAAGGCGTACTTTCCCAAGAAACCGCCAACAACGCCCCTGCAAGTCCAGATACTAGGGCAATCCCACCCATACCCACCGCAAACCATAGCCACCGTCCTAATTTTGATGGGCGGGAATTTTGCCCTTTCCCCTTATATTTAGCTTTTGCGGCTCTTTGTTGTGCTGCTGATGTTTTTTGACTAGTCACAGACTTCCTCTCACCTACGATTTTAAATAAAGTAAATTTGCCGACTCAATACATCCCAAACAAATCAGACTATAATAGCTAACTTCTCATCAAATTTGCTATAATAAACCTCGGAATATACAACAGAATTCACAAACCAGGAGTTAGGGGTGAAAGCCTTTTTATTAATCTTGAGATTTTGATTTCAAATTTATACTTCCGGCAATCTGTAACGGGCTGCGATAATTTCTATGATTTTCCGATTTGCTATTTAATACTTATGCCATAGTCGCTCTGCCAAGTTGCTAAATCCTGGTAAACGGGAAGATTTGCCTTGAATGACCCGGAAAATCAACCAAACACTGACTAAAAAGTAACCAGAAGTCAGAAAACTATTGAGAATTAACAAGCGCAGTGTCAAAAAATCTGTTGCTGCTCCAGTAGTTAACAATAAATAACCTAACATCCAGATAAAGGCCAAGGTAATAGATAAACGGCTGGCAGTAACTTGTTGCCGGCTACCCTGACGCTGGTAGAGAGTCCACAGCGAGGGAAAAAAGCCGATAATGGGAATCAAATATAAAATAAGTTGTGTTTTTGAGATATCTGTATCTTTTGCTGGCAATTTATCCATAGTGGTTGATGTGATCATAAACTAGAGATGGTGAATAATAGTCATTAAGTTAGAGATAATAACCTAAGTTGCTAATTAGGTAGGGGCAATTAACAATTTCAATTACCGATGACCAACTTCCATGGGATTAATACTTTGTCAAGAAGAAATTAATTTAGTTCTATAGTGTAATTACCTAAAAATGCAAACACGTAAGCTACTCAATTGGTGGCAAACATTGACACCTATAGCGAGATACTTAGCGATCGCGCTACTTGCACCGTTATTAGTTCTCAATGGTTGGGCTATTGCCGCAATTTTCAATTATTTTCACTCCCTGATCGTTATTTTAGTCGGAGCTTCGGTAATAGCATTTTTACTCAACTATCCCGTAAGTTGGATGGAAAATCACGGAGCAAAACGAGAGCAAGTAGCCATCCTCGTATTTTTGTTAGCATTATCCATTTTATTAGCTCTAGGTGTCACTCTGTTTCCTCTCGCCCTGACTCAAGCCCAACAACTGGTGGCGCGTTTACCAGACTTAATTGATTCAGGACGTTCACAATTAATGATACTCAATGGCAAGGCAGAAAGTGTAGGTTTACCCATTAACTTAGATGCTTTAGCCGCACAAATCAATGATCGCGTCAAAGGACAATTACAGTCCATAGCTGGACAGGTGCTAAATCTAGCCGTGATCACTGTTACCAGTTTGTTGGATTTCCTACTAACAATGGTATTAACGTTTTATTTATTACAGCATGGCGGTGAACTTTGGCAAAGTTTAGTAGAATGGCTACCTTCTAAATTTCGCGCTCCCTTTTCCAAAACAGTCCGTTTAAGCTTTCAAAACTTTTTTATCACCCAATTAATTTTATCAACCTGCATGGCTTCCGCGCTGATTCCTACCTTTTTATGGCTGAAAGTTCCCTTTGGTCTATTATTTGGGTTAACTATTGGAGTCATGGCACTTATTCCCTTTGGCGGTTCTGTGGGTATCGCTTTGACAACTTCTTTGGTTTCACTCCAAGATGTTTCTATGGGGGTGAGGGTCTTAATAGCTGCCGTAATTGTGCAGCAAATTCTCGAGAATCTGATTGCACCCCGAATTTTAGGCAGTTTTACGGGTTTAAACCCCGTTTGGATTTTAATTTCTGTCTTAACTGGAGCGAGAATTGGCGGACTTTTAGGAGTAATTGTGGCTGTCCCCTGCGCTGTTGTCATTAAAAGCATCATCAGCGCTATTCGTCCCTCAGCACTGAGTTTTGATCCAGAAGACTCTTCTCTGGATGATATAGCCACACCTATGACACCAGAAGCATCTCCAAAAATAGAGCCTAATAATTCTTTGAGTATTTCATGACATACTCATCCGCCATACTGCTCTCAAAGTAGATTATCGTCCGGTAAAAAGCCTAGTTCTGTATTGGGTAGATGAGATCTAGTAAAAACGTTATTGCTGTTATCTATCGAGGAATAAGCAAACGCACCTAATAGCATAACACTAGCGGCTGCTAAAACATAACGTCTGCCCAAACTTACTCCATAACGTCGTTGCAGAAAATTGGTTGTGATAGAATTCATCCTTTTACCTCAATTACTCCAGATTTTCGGGTGTCTATTGCAAAAGACGTTGCTAATGTACTAATTGTTCACTATCTCATCCACAGATTCATAAATCCTCAATCGTTACAGTTTTGGTAACAACTGTTCCCTGTTCCCTTAGGACAACAGCAAGGCATCATTTTATATTATTAAATTAAAATTCCTGCAATTCCCGCAGTAATAAAACCCGCTAATAATCCACCAATCATAGTTCTTACACCCATACGGGCTAAGTCTTGTTGACGGTTGGGTGCTATTCCTGTCATCCCACCAATAGTAATGCCAATTGAGCCAATATTAGCAAAATTACATAAGGCATAGGTAGTAATAATAGCTGAACGTTGAGAAATTTCTTGTTTCTTAATCATTTCTCCTAAATCCAAATAGGCGATAAATTCATTAAGAATCGTCTTTTTACCTAATAATGCCCCAACTTGTCCACAGTCAGCCCAAGGTATACCCATTAACCAGGCTACGGGAAACATAATTAAAGATAACATCCCATCTAAGGATAATTGCGGATAACCTGCCAACGTTCCCAACCAACTTAAACTGGCATTGACAGCGGCTAATAAACTCAAAAAAGCAATTATTATGACTCCAACATTAACCGCTAATTTTACGCCATCAATTGCCCCAGAAGTCGCAGCATCAAGAACATTAACATAATTACTTTTGATCTCTATATTCACTGTTCCAGTAGTTTCCGATACTTCTGTTTCTGGATACATGATTTTAGATACTATTAGAGAAACAGGGGAAGTCATGAAAAAAGCCGCAATTAAATGTTCTGGCGGAATTCCAAAGGACAAATAAGCACCTAGTACACCCCCAGCAATGGTAGCAAAACCACCAGTCATGACGGCGTGCAATTCCGATTTTGTCATGTTTGCTAGGTAAGGTTTGACCATGAGTGCTGCCTCTGTTGGTCCTAAGAAGATATTTCCCGCACAGGACAAAGATTCAGAACCTGATGTTTTCATGGTTTTCATCATCAACCATGCCAGGGCATTGACAACTCTTTGCAAAATGCCATAGTAATAAAGAATACTGATAAATGATGAGAAAAAGATAATTGTGGGGAGAATTTGAAAAGCAAACAGATGATCTTTGAAGTTTTCACCAAAGACGAATTTTGCACCAACATCAGAAAAAGCCAAAAAGTTACCAACAATATTTCCCAAGGATTTAAATAAGTTCAAACCCCAAGCCGTTTTGAGAATGACTATAGCCAAAATAAATTCCCACCCTAACCCCCAAGCAACTGTACGCCAACGCACAGCTTGACGATTCTCGGACAGGGCGTAGCATATACCGATGAAAACACAAATGCCTAAAAATGAAATAGTACGTTCCATATTCAATGTTTCCATATTTTTTGCAAATAAGCTTCAGAATAACTTAATTTCCGATCATTAAGTGCCGAATTAGCTAATTTAGGCGGTATTTATCACCAAAATGCTGCTAATGCAAGGGAATAAAAACAGGATATTTGCTGGCTTAATTAATCTTAAATATAAAGAAATAATTAAAAGTATACAAAACTTAAATAAATTGTTATTACAGAACTATGCAAATGGGAATAAAGAGTGTATATTGGTTTCAACTTCAGTATACCGAAAGATTTATAGTCTACCAATTATGAGATACCTCTGGTTCACAACAAAAATGAACCAGGGGTATCTGTGTTTTGGGGAACTGATAATTAGACATCTGGTAAAAAAGTAGAGACGTTCCATGGAACGTCTCTACAAGGGTTTCAAACCACACACATTTAATTTTCACCAAGTGTCTATTGATAATCATAAGTAATGAATTATACATTATCCAGGATCATGCTTATCTCTCCAGCTTTTTCCTGTAAATCTAAATCTTGATAGATTTGCAAACTCTGAGTTAAAAACTGATGAGCAATAACTTGATTATCAGGCTGATTTTGCTGTGTCCGTTTCAGGTAAATTTTCCCTAACAGCTTGTATGCTGAAGCTGTCAATTTTTGGCGGTTGTAATCTTGAAAGACTTGTAAACATTCTTGAGCCATTTCTTCGCTTCGGTTAAGATTTTCTAGAACTTCTACCTCTAGGTAAACACGAGCTATATCTAAAGCTTCTTCGGCTTTATCTACTATTTGTCCCAGTTCATCAAAATAAGTTAAGCCTTTGTGATAGGATTCCTCAAATAAAGCAATTTTTTCCTGTATTGAAGAGTTATCAACAGGTAAAAGATGTAGATGTGCTGAGTAAAGTAAACTGAGTTTAGTGTAATCGTAAACAAGATTTTCTTGATATTGTCCTAGAGTATTGATTTCTATAGCTTGGTGGATATTTTTTTCAGCTTGTTTCAGTAATTCAGTAACTTCTGTTGTGTTTGCGGTATTTTTGGCTAATAAAACTTGACAGTTAGCAATTTGTCGTAACCGTGTAGCTACATCTTTTTCCTTACCCAATTGTTGATAAATATCCCGGCTTTGTTCGTGGTAATTTATCGCTTGTTCATATTTACCCCAACCTTGATAAATTCTTCCTAGTTGCCTATAAGCATCAGCAATATTAACTTGGTCATCCAACTGCTGACGAATAGCTAAATCTTGATTTTCACAATCAACAGCTTGTTGATATTTTCCCCATTCTCTATAGCAAACAGCTAGGTTATACCACAAATCAGCGACATCTTTCTCTTTACCTAATTGTTGATAAAGTTCCCGACTTTGTTCGTGGTAATTTATTGCTTGTTCGTATTTACCCCAACCTTGATAAATCCTTCCTAGCTGAAAATAAGCATCAGCAATATTAACTTGGTCATCTAATTGTTGACGGATAGCTAAATTTTGGTTTTCACAATCAACAGCTTGTTGATATTTTCCCCATTCTCTATAGCAATCAGCCAAATTATACCACTGATTAGCTGCATTTTTTTCTTTACCTAATTGTTGATAAAGTTCCCGACTTTGTTCGTAGTAACTGATTGCCTGTTCGTATTTACCCCAACCTTGATAAATCCTTCCTAGCTGCTTATAAGCATCAGCAATATTAACTTGGTCATCCAACTGCTGACGAATAGCTAAATCTTGGTTTTCACAATCAACAGCTTGCTGATATTTTCCTAGTTCTTTATAGCAATCAGCTATCCAATACCACAAATCAGCGACATTTTCATCTTTACCTAATTGTTGATAAAGTTCCCGGCTTTGTTCGTGGTAACTTATTGCTTGTTCATATTTTCCCCAACCTTGATAAATCCTTCCTAGCATATTGTTAGCGCGGGCAATATTAACTTGATCATCCAACTGCTGATGAATAGCTAAATCTTGGTTTTCACAATCAACAGCTTGTTGATATTTTCCCCATTCTCTATAGCAATCAGCCAGCCAATACCACAAATTAGCAACATTTTCATCTTTACCTAATTGTTGATAAAGTTCCCGGCTTTGTTCGTGGTAACTTATTGCTTGTTCGTATTTTCCCCAACCTTGATAAATCCTTCCTAGCATATTGTCAGCGCGGGCAATATTAACTTGATCATCCAACTGCTGATGAATAGCTAAATCTTGGTTTTCACAATCAACAGCTTGTTGATATTTTCCCCATTCTTTATAGCAATAAGCCAGCAAATACCACAAGTTACATAAAATTTCTTCTTTACCTAACTGTTGATAAAGTTCCAGACTTTTTTCGTAGTAAGTTATTGCCTGTTCGTATTTACCCCAACCTTGATAAATCGTTCCTAGCTGAAAGTAAGCAAGAGCAATTCTATCTTGGTCATCCAACTGCTGACGAATAGCTAAATCTTGGTTTTCACAATCAACAGCTTGTTGATATTTTCCCCATTCTCTATAGCAATCAGCCAAATTATACCACAAATCAGCTACATCTTTCTCTTTACCTAATTGTTGATAAAGTTCCCGACTTTGTTCGTGGTAACTGATTGCCTGTTCGTATTTACCCCAATCTTGATAAACTCTGCCTATACTGAAAAGACAGCTTGCTTTATATTTGAAATGTTGAATTTTATTAATAATATTTAGTGCATTTTGGTAGTAATCAAGTGATTGTTCATGTTTGCTGTTTGATTTCTGACACCAACCCCAATTTCTCCAAAAAATAAATGATGTATTTGATAGATTATCATCAGCTATTTTGCATTTATCATAATATTCATTAGCTTTATCATAATTTTCTTTCTCTTCATAACATATAGCCAAAGACCAATAAATAAATGATTTAAGACTATTATTTGATTTTTGGTCTATATCTTCAAAAATTGTAATAGCTTTATCATAATTTTCTTTTCTGACATAAGACATCGCAGTGATAAAAATTAATGCCATTTTATAACTTTCATCATGATTATGAAATTGACGGCTAATTTCTAGGTTAGGTGTCATTTCTTCACCCAGTTCTTTTACCAAATTTCTAATACTATCAAAAAGCGAAGATTCTAATTGATTAACAATTTTTGTTACATAATTATCTAATCCTACTGATTGACCGCAAGCAACATACAAAATAGCTGTTTTTGCTTTAATCTGCATTTCTGGAGATAGGCTTACATCATTAGCTACTTCTGTTAATTTGGCTATGACTTCACCTTTCTGATAAAATAGTTCAATTTTTCGTAGTGTTCGCAGGAGTTGCTTAATTAGATCATTGTCAAAATCATCATCTATACCAATGTAAGTAATAACTAATTTTTCAATAACATTTTTGCGGAAAATATTACTAACTTCAACTTCAGCAATAACTTGTCCTGCAAAAAATAAATCTTGCAAATTAAATTCTATATTTTTTAATATTTCTGCTGAATCATCTTCTGCTTTTAAGTAAATAATAATTGTATTATCAGCAGAGGTTTTTATTTTTATCTCACCATGTTGTAGTGCAGGTTGATAATCTTGTAAATTGCTAAATAATTGATCTATTAATTTCTTAACTTGTCCAGGAGAATGAATTCCGTAATACCCTAAAGACAACAAAATTGGCTCATTCCAGCGTGGTTCATGGAGATGTTGTTGAATTAGTTCTTGAATTTTACTTTGGTCATTATCTGCAATATAACGAGCCGCAAAATATTCTTCAAAAGTCAGGTGCATAAAACCATAAACACCAGGTGCGCGTTCCACAAATAAACCTGTTGTTTCCCTCACTTTCCGCAGAAATTCTCCTACAGCTTGACGCACTAAATCTGATTCTGGTTCAGCATCATTTAGTTCTGCCATTTTGGTTGCTAGTTGCTGTTGCACTTCCGTTTCTGTTACTAAACCAGAAGGCTTTTCTTCGTGCATCCAATATGCTAAAGGTGCTAAAAGTTCTACTACTTCAGTTTCTCTTAATACGACTTTTGGCGCATCTGGTAATTTTTTACTAAGTTGCCAATCTTCTATCAAAGTTTGCACTGCTAACTCATATAACCTCACCCGACGGTTAGGTAAACGTTCCCCATTGCGGTGAATCAGTGCCAAAATAGTTAACAATAGGGGATTTGCTGTTAAACGCTTCACACCTTCATTTTCTTGAATTGCGTTTAAAATATTTGCTGCTTGCTCATTTCCTTTTCTTTCTATTTGTTCTTCATTAGCATCTGGTTGTTGTGCTTTTTCTACTGTGCGACACCAGCGATATAAAAACTGTTCTACCTTTTCGCTGCTCATATCTTCAATCATATATTCAGCAAAACGGCTACTTAGTTGTACATCACGATAACCAGCAATGCGGCTAGTAATTACATATTTATTATGGGAAAATTCATTAACAAACTGATTAATAGATTCTACAATTTGTCTCCGGCTTTCTTGGTCAAATACTTCATCTAAACCATCTAATAACATTAAGCATTTTCCCTGATGCATAGCATCTAATAAAAATGCTGCTACCTCAGTTCCCATTTCTCCTTGTGTTTGAAAATGAGCTTCCCAGTGACGATAAAATTGCCGTAGATATTCAGTTAAAGTTAAATTTGGTTGTAGTTTTAATTTCTCTGCATAATCAGCAATACGAAAGAAAATAGGCAGGAGAGTTTTTCCTAAATCTTCCTTTGCTTCCCCACCAATTACCGTTTCTTGATCATCCCTTTTAGCTGTGGCAAAATGCAGAGCTAAATAACGTAAAAGAGTAGTTTTACCCGCACCAGGAGCGCCTAAAATTACGCTGTAAGCATTTTGTCGCACTGCTTGGGATAATTCAACCTTTTCTGTAATGGTTTTGGTACTAGAAATAGATGTGATTTTTTCTCGTACAGGTTGATAATATTCAGTTTCATCCCTATCATCGAAATCAATTCCTGTTCCTTTACCTCTACTAAAATTAGAGGGAGATTTTAAAACAGTTACTGCTTCAATTTCTCTAGTTTCAGAAGTATCAATGATTTCTTGTCGTCGTTGTGCTTGCAGGGAAACATAAATCTGGTCAAGGAAAATATCAACTTGACGATTTACTTGCATTACACCACTCATTTTGAGATAGGAATTTTCAGCAATTAGCCATTCTAAATAAATATAAAGTAAAGGATTACGAGTTTCAAATTGTACTACCTTTTCTCGCCAATCCCAAAAATCCGGCGCACGCTGACGAAATTCATCTAGAAAGTTTATTTGATTTAACCAAAAAATTAATATTAAGTTTCTACCAAATAACTCTTCTCGTCCTAAGTTTAAACGCTGCATTTCTCTAACTAATCTATCTGTAGGCAATTGATCAAGACCAAATGCCATAATTAATTTGCGCTCTGGTTGCACATTTTCATCTAAACTATATAAGAAGTTATGAAAAGAATTTTCACTATAAAAAAAGTTATGAAAGCTAAAATTTTCTTCGCTATTTGCTAAATCTTCTTTTAGCTGTTTTACTACTAAATGTTGAGGACTACTCTCTGGAGTAATCGCAAAAATAATTGTTGTGCCATCAGAAAGTTCTAATACACTGACTAATTTTTCTAATTCTTCTTTATCAGCTTCGGTCAAAATATAATTGGAGTCATCAGAAAGCATAGTTAGTACCAGTTGATAATTAGTAATCTTTCCAAAATAGTCACGTTTTTACAGAAAATTGTTAGCTTCTTGCCAACGTTGTAAATCCTCTATCAAAATAGGATTAATATCAAACCAAGATTTTTGTCTAGAATTGTAATAACCCAAAACGAGTTTGTTTTGTAAAAGCTCATCACAAATAATAAATTCGCCTTTTTGTGGTAAACTGTGGGTTTTAGAGGTTAACTTTCCAGTAATATGTACTGAATGAATTTCGGGATATTGATAATCATCTAAATTATATTCTCTGCGGACTTCTTGCACTGCTGATTTTGCAGTGTCCAAATCTACTAACTTCAATTTTTTTCGCAGTCCGATTTCACAAGCAGTCCGCGCTAATCTCAC
Organism: Dolichospermum lemmermannii CS-548; assembly: GCF_028330815.1. NCBI lineage: Bacteria > Bacillati > Cyanobacteriota > Cyanophyceae > Nostocales > Aphanizomenonaceae > Dolichospermum > Dolichospermum lemmermannii. The sequence goes on along the minus strand of NZ_JAQMTJ010000289.1, from coordinate 42,686 downwards.
TAAATCTCGAATCACACCACCGCTTTTTTCACAAATCAGTTCTAAGGCATCAGGTGTAAATAAACCTTGATAATCATAGCCTAAGCTATCGAGACGTTTATTAATTATATTCACGAGAGTTTGTCTGCCTATATGATCAGGGTTATTTGTAGGACATAGATTATTATCACATTCAAAAACGGGAGGATTATTCAAATCTAAACATTTTTGAAAGCTTTCCATTGGTTGTCTAAAGTTCGGCGAATATCGCAAAGCAATGGGAATTGCATAGATAATATGACAGCTTAATTCTGTCAGCAATGAACTAGAAAACATATCCAAAGCTGTAACTAAATCATGTCTATCTAGTCCATCAACAATGATAAATAGTTTTTGGTTATTTTCTTTTTCAGCAGCGATAATAATCTCATTAACGCTATCAATAATTTCCGTTAATTTTGGACGGACATTAACGGTTTTAGTTATTTCTCTAGTTAAGCCACGTTTGAGAATTAATCCTGCTTTTTCGATAAATTCTGGCATTCCCAAACCTTCAGTATGAGTACCTTTATCTTGATAAACTACTGTCTTGAGTGCGTCCTGTAATCTTGTTAATAATTTATCTTTTTTAAATAACCAATTAGATTTAATAGCTTGCTGTGCAATTTGCAAACCAATCAAAACTACAACTTCAGCATAGCCAATGTTATATCTATCTAACGCTGTTTGGGTATCTATCCAAATAACAGTATGTGTATTTCCTAATTTTTGTTCTAGTCGTCGCAGTTCAGTAGTTTTACCGCCTCCTCGATGACCTGCAAGTAAAAATTTTACTGGATCATCTTCCATTTCCAATAAACTAACAAGCTGGTCTACAGGACTATTATCTCTGGGGACGTAGAAATTTTGCAACTCTTCAGATGTAGCCAGAGGTTCTTCTGGTTTGAATCGCTGGTAAGCAGGTTTCCAAAAATTGGTATTACTCATATTAGTGATAAACTGGGCAAAAAGCTGTGTTTTAGGGTATTATCTTTATTTTAGTATTGTTTTTGCCCGTAGGAATCTTATATAAAAATAAAAATATTCCACTAGGGGGATTACAAAAGACATCTCCTAAAAAGATCGTAGAGACGTTCCATGGAACGTCTCTACAAGGGTTTCAAGAATTTTTAATTGTTATCGCCAACCTAACCAGCGTAAGCAAGGGACAACTAGGTAATAGCTTATACTCAAGGAAAAACTAATTAAGATACTCACTAAACTAAAAAAACCTATGGGTGAAAATACATCAAACCCTTGTGGTTGACTGGAAAAATGGAATAAATGCAGTCCCAATCCTAAACCCACGAAAATGGCTATGAGGTTGGCGCTTCCTAAACCTGCAATGACAGCATAAGCGATTTGATGACTGCGAAGACCTAAGCCGAGGGTTAAGAGGGGAAGTGAGATTAAAATCCATGTGACTAAGCTTTCCGCCGGATTTGGAGTGGTGATGAATTGACAAGCTATCCAGCCTAAACTGTAGCCAATTAAGCCCATTAAAGCTGTGATCAGAAACCGCCGCTTTTGCCCAAAACACCCTGATAAGGTTAATCCCCAACCTGTTCCCAAACCTGCAAAACCATAAACTATACTTTCTGCGGCTATATAAGGTTGTTTTTGGACTAATGTTGGTAATGGATAGGTTAGTAATTCTAGCCAGCGATCGCCTAAACTGGTATGGTAAGCCAGGACAAAACCAATTATAGTCCCGATTCCGGCGCATATACTTGTCAGAATCATCACCCAAATAGTCGCCAAACAAGCTAATAAAAATTTATATATTCCCTCAATTATAAATACAGTAGTATTACTTATGAATTGAGTAATATCAGTAATTGATGTGACGACAAAATAACCTGCGCTGATCAATAACCCCTTGTGTGGACGTAAAGAAGCAATCTTGATTAATCGCTTATGAATAATAACTGCATTCGCTGGACGCAATTTTGCATCATCCTGTACCATCTCATCAATTAAATCCGCTAAATCTGATTTAATCTGTCGGTAATTACGCCAGCGTAATTTACCTGTCAGACTATCTTCTAAGTCTGGCGGATACTTACCTGTTAGTAGTTGAATTATAGTCCGTCCTAAAGCATAAAAATCTGCGGCTGGGCCAACATTACCACCGCGAATTTGTTCGTAAGGACTATAACCGGAGGAGTACAAGCGTGTAGAGGTGGAATGCGATCGCAAAACTGAACCACTAAATTGTTTAGCGCCGCCAAAATCAATTAGCACCAATTTATCATCCTTCCCAGGGGTTGCGGGTGTAGAAGTACGCAACATTAAATTAGAAGGTTTTATATCTCGGTGAATAATTTGGCGTTTATGTAATTCCTGTAAAATCTGTACAGCTTGAATAAACCAACCTATTACCAAATCTTCGGAACAACCTTGAGGAGAATTTATTAATACTTCCTCTAAAGTGTAGCCATTAATCTTTTCCATCACCAAACATGGTAATTGATGGGGTTTAGGGTTAACCAAATTAATTTGAAAATATCCGTCAGCATCAACTGTAGGTACGCCAGAGTTACGGAAACTACTTAAAACTTCCGCTTCTTGCTTGAATAATTCCAGCGCCTTAGGTGAGGTTTCTACCAGCACCTTCAGCACTTTTTCTGTCTGTGTCTTTTCATCCCAAATTGTGTAAATTTGGGCAAATCCTCCCGCACCGAGAGGTTTAAGAGAGAAATAGCGATTTAACAGATGCAGCGGTGCGCCACAACTGTTACAGAATTTGTTTCCCCAGGGTTGAGGATAGGGACGTTGACAATGGGGATTTATGCAGTGAACCGAGAAGCAACCGTCCATTAAGGCTTTTAAAGATTAAAATATCAAAAATACTCAATCAATTCTCACAACTACTAATTATCGGCTTTGGAGCATTTAAAATCAAGTTATTAACTATTTTCCATAATGCTCAACCTATGCTTAATGTTAACACATGATTAGCATAGTGTATTTGTATTGTTAGCGTTAATCTTAATTATTGAAGTGCAATTAAGCGGTTAATAAGTTTTTACTATTCCCAGGGAATAATTACTGTAAATGTTGTTCCTTGTCCTACTTGACTATCTAAGATAATTTTGCCTTTGTGCAAATCTACACATTTTTTCACTATGGATAATCCCAAACCTGTGCCAGAAATCGAACCGACGTTAGAGGCTCTATAAAAAGATGCAAATAAATTAACCTGATCTTTTTCAGGAATACCGATGCCACTATCGGTGATTTTAAAGATCAGTTTGTCATTTTCTTTTGTTAAATTAAAATCAACTAAAGTTTTTCCAGGTGAGTATTTAATGGCATTAGTCAGTAAATTAGTCAGAATCTGATGCAAGAGTTTTTGATCAAAATTAACAATTAGAGAACTGTCTGCAACTCCTGCGCCTAAGTTCCAAGAAAAGTCAATGGTATGGTGCTGACAAGTAGTTTCTATTTTCTTTTTGAGATCATGACAGAAAGCAATTATATCACTTAATTCTGGGTTAAATTCTATTTTTTCAGCTTCGGTGCGGTTGATAGTGAGGACATCGTCTAGAAGTTGAATCATCCGAGTAATAGTTTCTTGGATAGTCTCTAGGTGTCCCTGTTTATTTTCTGAAGTGAGGCGATCGCCAAAGTTTTGTAAAATGCTTGTAGATGAGGAGATAATGGTTAGAGGTGTGCGAAACTCATGGGATGACATTGTCATAAAGCGCGATTTCATTTCGCTAATAGCCTTTTGTTTTTCTAGTGCCTCAATTATCTCATTTTTAGCTTGTTTAATTGGAGATATATCCCTAATAATAGATGCTAGACTAGTGGTTTTTGCTGTTAGCTGATCCTTGATTAATAAAAAATAAGCGATACTATAAATGATTGTTCCTGTTTTCAAGTTACAAAATTTTAATTCTCCTTCCCAACTTCCTATTTCTAATACAGTTGGCAAAATCTCTGATTCAAATAAATTTCGCTCCTCTGGACAAAGATAATCCAATATATTTATTTCTGAATCATAATTTTCACTAATTAAACCGATCATTTTCTTCGCCGCATCATTCATAAAAATTGTTTCTCCATTAAGATTAGTAATAGTAATAAATTCTGAACTATTTTCCACTATCATGGCTAGTTTTTGTTGTTCTGATGCTAGTTCGTTGCGTTGTTCTTTCAGTAAATTAATATGATCGCTTAAAGCTATGGCTAAAAAAAATAATAAGCCAATTACTTGAAGACGAATAAATTCTTCAGTCAATGGATTGACAGATAACCAACCAAGGTAGGTAGCACACAACATAGCTATACCTAATAAAAAGCAGCTAAATGCTAAAATAGCAAATCGAGCCGGAGTAAAACCTTTAGACCAGATGTAGAAACTAGCATAAATAATCACTATAGACATAATTATCAACAACAACATAATAATAATGATTCTATTACGAATAGGAAAATACCAATTAAATAAAGTATATCCCACACTAGTCCAGCGAAACCAGTTCATGAGTTTGTAGAGTTGATAACTATAAACACGCACTTGCAAAAATGAGAGAAAGAAGCTGGAACAGCCTACTAGAATAATGCATAGAAATATTAATAAAACAGGAATGTTATATCCAGGAAATTCTGGCCATAGATATTGGAAGGCCAAACCATATCTGATAAAAAACTGACCAGTCAGACCAATTAGGAAAAGAACGTAGTATTGGTAAACAACATCTTTTAATAAGCAAAACAGCAGTAAATTTATGATTACAGAACTCAATAAAATCCCATAAAATCCACCCAGTAATAGTTGCTGGGTAGAACTACTTTTATAGTAAGCAAGAGGTGTCCAGAGAATGACATCAATGGCTATAGTTCCCTGACTGGTATATCGCAAATAAATAGTCTTTTCTTCATCTACAGCTAAAGGGAGGATAAATATAAGCTTACGATCTGACAGTTCACGATTAGAAAAAGGCAGTAAGCGACCAATTTGTTTTTTAATCCAGGTATTTCCTTGAGGAATATATAATTCCACCTGATCCACATTATTAGGTGCGCCTTGAAGATACCATTCTGAGGTGACAGTGCTATGATTTTGTAACTTTACCTTAGCCCAAATTGCAGATTTAGAGAAGCCCATATTCGGGATATCTGTTTGACTGGGGGTAAATTTTTGTGGCTGTTGACTAACATCTGCTATTGTTAACTGTTGGGTTGGATCTTGGAAAATTTCTACAGATTTTCCCAGTTTATATTGTTCTTGTTGGTCATGTAATACTACGGTATTGCTTGTTTCTAAGGGATTATTAGTGTTAGCAGGTTGGAACGTTCCCAACAACATTACCACTCCCATCAGTGATAATAAAAACCATAATACAACTATAAAATACTTAGGTAAGTTCAATTCCTTATACATTTGTGATATTTGTAACATAGCACCTCAAAATTTTAACAACTATATCCATCTCCAGTTAGAGGAAAATTGTCATCAGAAAACATAGCACGATTAGTATAATCACCGCTAGTTTCTTGATCAAGAACTTCAATAACTTTGTGATAAATATCTTCCGCTTCTTGGGGAGAATCACCAATACTTGTTAATCCCAATTTACCAAACTGGGAAAGGCAACCCATGAGATGAAATACCGTACCTGTTTCCGTGCCACTATCAAAATGTAGTCTATGGTGGGCGATAATATCCATTAAATCATTAGGTAATAATCCCTGATAACTAGCTTTTTGCAAATTGTCTGTGGCAATATAATATTTTGGTCTACCTTGTTGACTATAAAATAAACCCGTGGATAAATCATAACGACCATTAGTGAGGAATTTTAAAGTCATAAATGGGTGAGTTGTTCCCCCTTTACGAAGATTAATTTCAATGGCTTGAATATCCCATTTACCATCACCTTTATCAACAGTCACAAAGTCAACTGCAAATCTTTCCAAAGCTCCTTTCTCTGCTAATTTTTTGCCAACTCTTAAACCTAATTCCTGTAATTCACAGCGATAGTTTTCATCCGCAGGAAAACGACAACCTATATAAATTTGTCCGTCTGGACCGCCTAAAATTTGGTCATGGGTAGAAATAATTTCTACCTCTCCATTGGGTGTAATTCTGCCTTGAACACTGGGAGAATTTTTGATTTCTCCTTCGATAAAAGCTTCAACAATTGCCCCTAATTCGGGAATGCGTTGGGAAAAATTTGCCCAAGTTTCTTGTAAAGATTGAAAGCGTAAATTTAGAAAGCGATCGCTAATAGCTGCTACCCTGTGAATATGATCAGCTTTTCCCGGTGCAAAATCCATTATTTGTCTTAAATCTAAGAGTGCATTTCCCTCTCCTGAAAACCCTTCATTCAACTTAATTACCATTCTTTGTAATGTGGGTTGACGTTCCCACAAATCAGCCGCAGCATTGGCTAGATCCTTGGTATTTCTGACTAACTCACTACCGTCGGGAAGAGGGACATCACTTTCTTTGAAAATTTGTCTGCTGCCGCTTTTTGTTCCCCAAATTTGTAAATCTGGTGCAGCAGCATATAAAGGTACACCCAACTTTAGAGATAATTCCGATTCCCAAAAAGTAGAATTATAACAGACCATAAAAGCCTTATCTAACCGCAAAGCCTTGTGAATTCTTTCTAATAAGCGAGGACGTTCCAATATTTTTTGACTCAGAGGTTTTAAAGAAGAATCATAAGTAGAAAGTAATAATAACCGATGACGAGCATGAGAAAAAGGAATACCCGGAAGTAATTGCAGATAATAGTCAATAATGCTAGGATGAAGCGGCATTGAAGTCACATAAATTAACCTAGTGCGGGGATTTCGTAACCGCATTAACGAAAAAAGTAACCTTTCCTCATAATGCTCACAGCCTTCCACCTTGAGCAATTCCCGCTGATCTATACTCAAAGAAGGAATAATTAAAATATCCGCTTCACTATTATCGAATAACTCGCTAGTTTTCCAGCGATCGCGTAAAGTTAATTGTAAACTCCGAAATTTATCAACTTCCTGAAAATCATCAATATTTAGTGTCACCATATCCCCATACCCATACTACTTCCTTACCTAATATATACCCCAAGAGAGAGTGCAAATAAAGATTGTAAATGTATCGTTTTGTTAAATATAAAAATCTCCATCTCTTCATTCTCCACCTCTGCGACCTCTGCGCCTCTGCGGTTAGTTTAAAAAAATACAGTCCGCCACACAAACAAATGCCATATTAATTACTAAAAAATTCAGACTAAAGAGAGATGAATAAATATTTAATAACTAAGATAATCGCAAAATGGAAATAGATAAATACTAAAAAATCCACTTATGGCATCTCCAAAACCATTACATGATACAGAATTAGTAGATTGTGCTAGAGCAAACGCTAACCAGGGAATAGAAACCGCTGCGTGTCAGTGTGGTTATGGGGATGATATTAATACATTTGCTCAAGAATTACGCCAAGCTTGTGAAAAAATGAATTTGCAAGTTAAAGAACTCAAAGAATTGATTACCGATCAGGATATAATCTTAAAACTGGGTGCTGGAGAAATTATTGCCCCTGAAACAGCATCAGAACTTTAACACTCTCCTTTTGTAGCGAATTTTCAAATCATAAAAATTGCACTTTGTCAATTCTTTGGCAAAAGAATATTACTTAAAGCCTGATAACTGCGTGTAGTGTCACCACAACATAGCGCAATTTGAGCAGAAAACAAATCAACTTATTTATTGATTTTATCCTCAAAAATGGTAAAATATATAGAAAAACAGACTTGTACTAGTACACAACGGCGTAAGTCAATCAACCATTAAAAATTTGACAAAAGCTTGTGTAATCTGCTTTTTTAATTTTTAATTTTTAATTTTTAATTCCGCACTGCGGTACTAGCTTCGGTCTCAATAGCAAAGGTTTAGAGATGTTGACTTCATCGGAAACTCCTATAATTGCAGCCATTGTGCTGATAGCGTCCGGCATTTTAGGCTGGGGCTTTTATCGCGCCAGACCTTTTGGTAAACTAGGCATCTTAGCCTGGTTACAATCCCTCGTTTTAATGACTCCCTGGCTTTTGTTCTTTGGATTATTTGCCGCTGGGATTTATATCAACATCGTTGGTATCTTGTTCTTAGTTGTAGCTTCCGCTGGATTGTATATTTTCCTGGGTAGAAAATTACGGGACGCGGGACAAGATGCTATTCTCAAACAACGGGCAACAGAGCGACTCGCTGCCCAAACTGCAAGCGAAGGTGATAAAGACAGTTCAGTCGTAGTATCAGAACTGCAATTAGCACCAACCCCCATACCTGAAGCAGATTTAAGCCTAATTAGAGGCATTTTTGGCATTGACACATTTTTTGCCACCGAAACTATTCCCTACCAAGAAGGAGTAGTTTTTAAAGGCAACTTGCGCGGAGAACCAGAAACCGTTCACAACCGACTGACGAAAACTTTACAAGAACGGTTAGATGATAAATATCGGCTGTTTTTGGTAGAAGATACTGACAGTAAACCTGTGATGATTGTTCTCCCTAGCCGCACAGACCCCCAACGCACCCAGTTAGCACAAAAAGCTTTTGCGGTGATCTTGTTGATAGCAACTATCGCTACCAGCTTAGAAGTGGGGGGTATATTACAGAATTTCGATTTATTCAGTAACCCCGAACGCTTTGCAGAAACCTTACCTATTGCCTTGGGTTTATTGGTAATTTTGATCTCTCACGAAGTTGGACATTGGCTATTAGCGCGTCGTCACCAAGTCAAATTAAGTTGGCCATTCTTTTTACCAGCGGTGCAAATTGGTTCTTTTGGGGCAATTACTCGGTTTGAGTCCCTTGTCCCTAGCCGGAATGCTTTATTTGATATTGCTTTGGCTGGACCGGCTTTTGGGGGGATTACTTCCCTACTATTACTGGTAATAGGATTGCTACTGTCCCACCCAGGCAGTTTATTTCAATTACCCAATCAGTTTTTCCAAGGTTCAATTTTAGTCGGTAGCTTGGCACGGGTTGTCCTCGGTTCGGCTTTACAATCTCCGTTGGTGAATATTCATCCTTTGGTAATTGTTGGTTGGTTAGGATTAGTGATAACAGCTTTGAATTTAATGCCCGCTGGACAATTAGACGGGGGGAGGATTGTGCAAGCGATTTATGGACGCAAAACCGCAGGGAGAACCACTTTTGCGACGATAGTTTTACTGGCTATCGTATCATTAGGTAATCCTCTGGCTATGTATTGGGCAATTGTGATTTTGTTTTTACAACGGGATTTAGAACGTCCTAGTTTGAATGAAATCAGTGAACCAGATGATGCTAGGGCGGCTTTATGTCTTTTGGCTTTGTTTTTAATGATTGCTACTCTTTTACCTTTGACTCCGGCTTTGGCTGGGCGTTTGGGTATCGGTAGTTAGGAATTTTGGCGTTGCATAGAATTATGTTTCGCGCAAAGGCGCAAAGGAGCAAAGGCGCAAAGTTTATGCTTTTAAATTTTTCACTTTCATCCTTTAATTCTGCAACGCCAGATTTTCTTTACCAATTTTCTAGGGTTTCCAATCTGCTAATAGGTTGGGGTAGTTTGTGGGTGTGGGGAATATTTTTTGCCATGTTTGTTGGCGTTGTTGGGGTTTTTCTTGGCTCATGTTCCAGAGGGTTTCGTAGAAGAAGAAGGAAATACCAGCAAATTTTCGCTCTCGTACTTTTTCTATTTGGGTTTTGATTTGTTCCATGGGAACTGTACGATTTTTTAACCCACTTAAAATGCCAATGCTGACGGGAATATGAGTTTGGGCTTGTTTGACTTCGGGATATTCTAATTCGCTGATAAAGACGTTTAAATCATTTCGATAAATCTGTAAAACTAAATCTTCAATTATTCCCATTCTTTCCCATTTCTGCCAATCTGCAAGGAAGTATTCGTAGGAAAAACGCTGGGGATTAGGCGCAACGGAAACGATACAATCTTTTTTATTTGCTTTAATTGCTGTAAAGACTCGTTTCATAAAGTCGGTGATTTTGTTCGCTCTCCAATTTACCCATTCTGGATCTTTGAAGTCTGCGGGGGGAAGTTTTCCTTGGTGTTCTTTTTTGTATAATGCTATGGTGTAGGTATCATATCCTAGTTCTGATGGTAAGCCGAAATGATCATCAAATTGAATCCCATCAATATTATAGTTTTTAACTATTTCTATAATTAAATCTTGGATAAATTGTTGCACTTCGGGACGAAAGGGATTTAACCAAACTCGGTTATGGATGCCTTCTTTAACTATTTTTGTGCCATCTCTGCGGTTTGTCAACCAATTAGGACGATTTTTAGCAAGGAGGGAATCAGCAGGAGCCATAAAGCCAAATTCAAACCAGGGAATTACTGTTAAATTTTGTTTATGTCCCTCGGTGACTATTTCTTTGAGCATATCTCGCTTTTGCAGTCCGGGGGTAGGGTCTACTGCTTTACCAATGACTTTGGCTGCGACTTTGCTAGGATAAAGGGTATATCCCCAATTCCAGACGGCGGGATAAACGGTGTTAAAGTTGAGTTGTTGTAATGTTCGTAAACTTTGTTTTAGGCGATTACTCTCAAATAAAACATCACTATCAATATTTGTTAACCATACTCCCCGTAATTCTGTGGATTTAGGAATTTGAGCATTTAAGGGGAATGATAGCATGAAGAATGCAATCATACTCACGGCCATCATAGTTGCTAAAAATCCTAGTTTTTTAGTTTGACGGTGCGATTTTAGAGATATTTTTTTCATTGGTTATACGATTTTGGGTTGTTAAATTTAGTGTTTCGCGCAAAGACGCAAAGGAGCAAAGACGCAAAGGAAGAAAAAGATTAATTTGGAAATCATATCTACTTCTAGTCTATAACAAGAGATAGTTTTGAAAGGCTCTTCTAATAAGTAACTGTTCCTAAACAATCTTTGATAAATTCAATAATTATCTTAAAATCAACAAAATCATCAGCCTGTTTTCTTTGTTCACAAATCCATTTACAAAATTTCATTTTTTGAAATTCTTGAATTTGGTTTTTTTCTCCATAATCTCCATATTTTGTTTTTGGTAAATAAAATTCTTCTGTAAATAAATGATCAGGAAATAGATTTTCAATTCCTTTTTTGACTTTTCGATTCTTTTGTTGAGGGATTTTTCTGATTTTCAATAATTCATGATTTTCATTAGATTTATCGGTATCACAGTCATAAATTAATAATACTTTTCTAGTTAAGAATTTAGGGTTAGAAAGCAGAACATCTCTGGTATTTTTTAAACCACCATCACCAGTATTTATACTTTTTCCTTTATCTATAGAAATTCCTACCCATTCAATATCAACTTGTGCTAAAATTTCTTTTTCTCCTAGTAATGCTAAGGCAGTTTTAATATAAATTGGATCAGTTTCACCTTCTGTTAAAACTAGAAGTTTAGTACCTTTCTCTACAGTAGCTTGGACTTCATCTTTAACAGCATTAATTTTCTTGCAATAGTCGTAAAACATCTCTCTACCATGATGAGACATCAAATAACTACAGTAATCTTCCCAGACCTGAATAGACCAATGATCTAGTGTTTCTCTAAGATATTGATAATTAGGATTTTCTTCACCATAACGATAATTTAAAAACTGCTGAGGATAACTAACTTCTGTCTCAACAACTATATTATTTTGTGCCATGATTCTTAATAACTCAATTCCTTCTGCTCCCAACATTCTGAGGGTTTCAATTACATAAGATAAATGAACAGGATTTGATGAATCTGCAACAACAATAATACAAAACCCTACGTATAGAGGATTTTTGTATTGTCCATTAAATAAACCTTGTTTAAAGCCATTAATAATATCTTGTGCTGAAACCATATCAATCCACCAATTAGGAATTGGTTTATTATTAAATCCATACACACCACACATTACCCAAAAACTACCCACAATATTTTGTGGATACTCTTCAAGTAATGATATTGCCCTCATACAGCTAGGGATACCAATTTGAGGTAAATGCACTGTCATATTCAAAAAGCCTAGTCAAAATAAAAATGTGATTCTATTCCATTAAACAACAAAATCAAACAAATAATGCGCCATTTCCAACTTGGAACAAGCCGGAACTTCTACCTCTCTTCCTAACCTATCTAAAAACACCCCTTGATTATTATCAACAACTCAAAGTTTATGTTATAGTGTACTCAAGTGTACACAATTTGTCAATTCACTATTATGGACATCCAATCTGTAGGAATCAAAGAATTTCGGGCTAATTTACATAAGTACACACAACAAACGTCTGAACCAATCGCAATTACTTCTCATGGAGTACCAATAGGTTACTACATACCAACACAACCTACTCCTCAAAAACAAGATTTAATGGCTTTACAAGCAGCAGTCCAAAAAATCAAACAATTACTAGAAACAAGCGGTATTAGTGAAGATGAATTATTTGCTGATTTCCAGAATGCTAGAGAAAGTAAAATATAACGATGAGAAAGTTAATTGTTCTGGATACTAATATTCTGATTAGGGCAATATTAGCAGAACGTGTTCCCAACTTATTAGACAAATACAATTATAACTGTAGTTTTGTTACTCCCGCTTGTTGCTATGATGAGTTAAACGAGCATTTACCCAAAATTTTACAAAAACGGAATCTTCCTTTAGATCCATTCTTAGATGCTATTGAGAAACTAACAAAGGTAGTCATACCAATAGCTGATGAAATTTATAGTGAATATGAGTATGATGCTAAACGGCGAATACAAGAAAGAGATATAAAAGACTGGACAATAGTTGCGCTTTCTCTGTCTTTAAATTGTCCAATATGGACGGAAGATCAAGATTTTTTTGGAATTGGGATTGCTACATGGAACACTCGAAATGTAGAGATTTATTTAAGTAGTAATTAATTCTGTAGTGGTTGGCATAACGATAGAATTTCATTCCATTAAACAACAAAATCAAACAAATAATGCGCCATTTCCAATTTAGAACAAGTCGGAATTTCTAACTCTCTCCCTTCTTTATCTAAAAACACCGCTTGATTATGATCACTCCCAAAACCACTGTCAACTTTATCAATAGGATTTGCGACAATTGCATCTAATTTCTTTCTTTGCAATTTCTCTTTCGCTGGAGTAATAATATCTCCAGTTTGTGCTGCAAAACCAATTAAATATTGATGGGGTTGTTTACGATTTCCAATTTCAGCGACAATATCTGGTACTGCTGCTAGAGGTAAATTTTCAGGAAGCGATCGCTTGGGCAATTTTTCGCTACTATAATCTCTAGGCTTTACGTCTGCAACTGCGGCTGACATGATAATTATATCTGCATTGGCTAAATGCTTGAACATTACCTGCTGCATTTCCTCTGCACTAATCACGGGAATTGCTTCTACTCCCAAAGGTACTTCCCAATTCGCAGGACAATGGAGTAATATTACCTTTGCCCCTCTGTGCAGTGCTGCCTGTGCCAAGGCTAAACCCATTTTACCAGTGGAGGGATTGCCAATAAATCGCACCGGATCTAAATATTCTCGCGTTCCCCCAGCACTGATTAAAACCTCTTTCCCCGCTAAATCTCTCTTGCCTTGGGTGTGTAATAAAGATTGAATATAAACAAATATTTCTGCCGCTTCTGCCATTCTACCAGCACCAATGCGATCGCACGCCAATAAACCAGAACCAATTTCCATACCATAAAATCTACCATCTGTCAATAACTGCCCCCAATTTCTTTGTACCGCCACCTGTTCCCACATATCCGTATTCATCGCAGGTGCTAACAACACGGGACAGGTAGAGGCGAGAATAGTATTTGTTAATAAATTGTCTGCCATACCATAAGCTAACTTCGCTAAAGTATTAGCAGTTAAAGGCGCAATTACAATTAAATCAGCCCATTCACCCAACTCAATATGCAAGGGACGGGCATAAATTGGCTGCCAAAAGTTATCATCTGTATAAGCTTGATGACGGGATAAAGTAGATAAAGTTAAAGGAGTAATAAATTCTTGGGCAGATTTAGTGAGAATAACTCGCACTTCTAGACCCGATTTGAACAGTGTAGATACCAATTCACAGACTTTATAGGCGGCTATACCACCGCCTACACAGATAATAACCCGTTTAGATTTGAGATTTGTAAATGATGGCATTTTGGGGCAAAATTCCGATTACCTTTGATTTTAGCCCGTCCCACCCAATCTAAAATCCCTGGTACACAACGGCGCAAGTAAACCAACCATTAAAAATTTGCAAAAGCTTGTGTAATCTGCTTTTTTAATTTTTAATTATTAATTTTTAATTCCGCCCTGCGGTGTTAGGCTTCGTCGTAAGCTTCTAAATCTAAGAGGTGGATATAGGCTTCAACTAACTCTGGACGCTGAAAAGCGATCGCCCGCAATAGATGCCAATCATTTAAACCCTCAAAAGCATTACTATAATTATCTAATTCCAGACGTGTAGCCAAATCCTGTACCTCTGTCGCTGTCATAGCAGAAATTTCTGTTTTGGAAATGCTTAGAGTTTTCATAATGCTTGCCCCTCCCTTTTGCAGCGCTTACATTCAGCTGAGGGTGGAGTTGATTCCACCTTTACTATCTTACTCATTAACGAGCATTAAATTTGTAAAAATTCTTGTGAATTTCACCGGAATTTGTAAAAATTCTGTAACTAAAGCTGACCAATTGTGTTGACAACAAAAGTTCGTAGCACTTCTAGCATTTGGAAATTAATTTCATGTCCCATGGCAAATTCATGATATTCCACTGCTACTCCTAGAGATTGTGCCACATCTCTCGACTTAATTGCAGCTTGGAGAGGAACAACTTGATCCTGTGTCCCGTGCATGATTAATGTCGGCGGAAAATTGCCTTGATTCAGCGTTGCCACAGTAGGATGTAAATAGCCACTTATCACGACTAATCCAGCCAAGGGTAAGCTTAATCCTACATCTAAAGTCATCGCCCCACCTTGAGAAAATCCGCTCAAAATTGTGCGTGATAACGGTACACCTGTATTACTTTCTAAAGAGAGCAACCAATCCATCAGTAGTTGTTTACTTTCATTTAATCCATCATACATATTTTCCGTCCGCAGGTCATACCATGCCCTCCCTGTATCAGCATAAGGATAAGGATAGGGGGCATTGGGGAGTAAAAATTCGTAATCAGGTAAATTGACATGAGGGATTAAAGATGCCACATCTTGGGCATTTGCACCCCAACCATGTAGAGTGACGATTAAAGCGTCTGGTGTTTGGTTTTTTGGTGGAGAAACCCTAATAAAATCTAATGTTGGAGTCATGAGTAATTGAGTTAAGAATTAATGCAGATACAGTATACCGCGTGTTAATCCAGTACACATTTCCCAACTTTTTTAGTTGTTCTGGACGTTTTTATATTTTACCTTAGTAAAATACCTTCGCCATTTTTGTTGTAGGTTGGGTTGAGCAAAGCAAAACCCCAGGTATTTGTTGGAGAATAGCGAATAGTCTAAATGGGGTAATTACAAATTATATTAATGAAGTGGAGTATTTTAAATTTTGCTATTGTGGGTAAAAAAATTCCTTTACCTATGTAGGAAAACAGTATAAAATTCCTCAATAGATGTTGATAAATAACTAATGAATAATCACTTGAAAACTCATTTTGCTTTGTGGAGTGTATCTGCACTTACTGCTTTAGTTGGAGTAGTAAATTTGTTATCAGCTGTTACACCTAGTTTACCCGAAAGAAATCATTGGCTTAAACAATTTTTACCATTTGAAATTCGTCAGAGTGGTCATATTTTTGCAGCATTAATAGGATTTATTCTGTTAACGTTAGCCACTAATTTATTACGCCGAAAAAAAGCAGCTTGGTTGCTGACTATTGGGTTACTAATTATTTCTATAGTCAGTCATTTATTGAAAGGTTGGGACTATGAAGAAAGTATTTTATGTGGAATTTTGCTAATCCAATTAGTTTTCATGCGTCATATTTTCACCGCTAAATCTGACCGTCCTTCAATTGCACGGGGAGTGAGGATATTAATAGGTGCGGTGCTATTTACTTTGGCCTATGGAACAATTGGATTTTATTTATTGGATAACAAGTTTTCCCATAATTTTAGTTTACCTACAGCTATACTTCAGACTCTCGCTATGTTTTTTACCGAAGATAATTGGGGATTAGAACCAAGAACTCAGTTTGCCATATTTTTTGCAAATTCCATATATATAATTGCAGCTAGTACGATTAGTTTTGCCGTATTAATGCTATTGCAACCTGTATTTTTGCCTGATCCTGCTACCTTAAAAGAAGCACAAAAAGCTCAAGCAATTGTAGAGGAATATGGACATTCTTCTTTAGCAGTTTTTACACTTTTAAGTGATAAAACTTATTATTTTAGTCCTTCAGGTCAGAGTATGATTGCTTATGTTCCTAAAGGTAGAGGTGCGATCGCTCTAGGAGACCCCATTGGACCAATTGCAGACAGACAAGAAACAATTATTGGTTTCCAGCAGTTTTGTCTACGAAATGACTGGTATCCTGCCTTTTACCAAACTTTACCTGATGATCTTGAACTTTACAAATCTTTAGGATTTCAGGCAATTAAGATTGGAGAAGAAGCGATAATTGATTTAAAAACTTTTACTTTGCAAGGTAAAGCTGGTAAAAATTTTCGTCCCTCAATCAATCGTTTAACTAAACTCGGATATAAAATCCAATTCTATCAACCACCAATTACAAATGACTTATTACACCAATTAAAACCTGTCAGTGATGAATGGCTGAAAATGGTGCAAGGTTCAGAAAAACAGTTTTCTCTAGGTTGGTTTGATGAAACTTACTTGCGGCAGTACCAAATTGCCGTAGTATATAATTCTGAAGGTAAAATTGTTGCCTTTGCCAATATTGTTCCTGGATTTCAACTTAATGAAGTTACCATTGATTTAATGCGTCATCGTCCGTCTATAGAAAATGGAACGATGGACTTCTTATTTGTGTCCATGCTTCAGTATTTTAAAGAGCAAGGTTGTGAAGGTTTTAATTTTGGACTATCTGCTTTAGCTGGAGTGGGAAAAAACCGAGAATCACCGCGATTAGAACGAGTTTTACGCTATCTTTATCAACATTTAAATAGATTTTATAACTTTAAAGGTTTACACGCGTACAAAGATAAATTTCGTCCGCGTTGGGAATCACGCTATTTAGTTTATCCCAGTTTCACTGCTTTACCTGATGTAGTTGTTGCATTAATTAGAGCAGATTCAGGCGATCGCTTTCTCGACTATTTTAAACCTGGATCTTAATTATATTTTTTTTAATTTTTAATTTTTAACATCCTTTCGGTAGAATGTTCATCACAGAAAGCAATTTAGTCCAAAGGAATCTGGGAAATTATGGCGCGTTTAGCCCTGCTGAGTGTATCTAATAAAACTGGTGTAGGCGATTTAGCCCGGAGTTTAGTTGAGGAATTTGGTTTTGATATCATCAGCAGTGGGGGAACAGCCAAAACCCTGAAAGATGCTGGCATACCAGTTACAAAAGTTTCTGATTATACAGGTTCACCGGAAATTTTAGGCGGTCGGGTGAAAACTCTTCATCCTCGCATTCATGGCGGTATTTTAGCACGGCGGGATGTGGAACAAGATATAACAGATTTGGAAAATAATCAAATTCGACCCATTGATTTGGTAGTTGTGAATCTTTATCCTTTTGCGGAAACTATTGCTAAATCAGGAGTTACCCTAGCTGACGCAGTGGAACAAATTGATATTGGTGGCCCGGCAATGTTAAGGGCTTCATCCAAAAATTACGCCCATTTGACGGTATTATGTAATCCTGACCAATATGGTGAGTATTTGCAAGAATTACGCCAAAATGGAGCAGCATCTTTAGAGTTTCGCCAAAAATGCGCGTTAAAAGGATTTTTGCATACTGCTAGTTATGATCATGCCATTGCTGCCTATTTAGCTGGCACACAAACCCAAGAATTTACTATTTCCGGTACACAACTCCAATCTTTGCGTTATGGGGAAAATCCTCACCAACCCGCAGCATGGTATCAAACAGGAAATGAAGCTACAGGTTGGGCTGCGGCCACCAAACTGCAAGGGAAGGAACTTAGCTACAATAATTTGGTAGATTTGGAAGCTGCACGGCGGATAATTTCTGAATTTACAGATAGTCCCGCAGCAACAATTATCAAACATACTAATCCCTGTGGAACTGCGGAAGCAGCAGAAATTTTTGACGCTTATCAAAAAGCTTTTAATGCTGATTCTACCTCTGCTTTTGGCGGAATTGTCGCTTTAAACCGTCCTATTGATGCAGCCACAGCGACGGAATTAACGAAGACATTCCTAGAGTGCGTGGTTGCTCCTGGTTGTGACGAAGCAGCCCAGGAAATTTTAACTAAAAAAGGTAATGTCCGAGTTTTGATTTTACCAGATTTATTGACTGGACCAAAAGAAACTGTGAAAGTAGTAGCAGGTGGGTTTTTAGTCCAATCTGCTGATGATATCATTGCTGATCCTAGTCAATGGCAAGTTGTCACGGAGCGTCAACCCACCCCCAGTGAGTTAGCGGAATTACTATTTGCCTGGAAAGTTTGCAAACACGTTAAATCCAATGCTATCGTCATAGCGAGCGATCGCACAACCTTGGGTGTAGGGGCTGGACAAATGAACCGCGTCGGTTCAACCAAAATCGCTATCGAACAAGCTGGAGAAAAAGCCCAAGGAGCATTTCTCGCTAGTGACGGCTTCTTCCCCTTCGATGATACCGTCAGAGCCGCAGCAGCAGCCGGAATTACTGCCATTGTCCAACCAGGGGGAAGTCTCAAAGATAAAGACTCTATCAAAGCCGCTAATGAACTGGGTTTACTCATGGTTGTCACTGGTGTCAGGCACTTTTTACATTAGTCAGTTGTCAGTAGGGGCGAAGCATTTGAAAGATAAATTATCGGTCATTACAAAAAATAGTTCTCCAAATGCTTCGCCCGTACAGTTGTCATGGGGAAGAAAAATATTCTCTGTTCCCTCTTTCAAACAATTTCCAAAATTGTTGTCTCAGGTACTTGCCATTTGAAGAAAAGAGTGATAAGTTATATTTGTGTGTGAGGAGAAAATTTAAAAAGCGTCTGGGGTGGAAACACGGCAACACTCCCAGGCGCTTTTTAATGTCAAAAATTTTTCTATAGCCAATAATCAACAAAACAGTAGAGATACTGGAAACTAAATGCTCGCTATCTATGCAAAACAGAGAATTCCAGAAATGTTTCGGCAATGATCTAATATTTTGGCAATTTGGCAGATAACTATTTTAGTTTAGAGCTTTAATTGAATATCAACAGGGTAAATAAGAAAGCTGAAAAGTTATTGATGTCAGGATTTTCCCAGTGCTAGAGACTTCTAGACCAGATCAAAAGTGGTAGATGCGGTGCTGTCAAACTGACCATAAATATGGCGACATTCCAATTCTAGCCACTGCTAACAGCTATTGGCTAAGGATCGCAAAGAAAATATAAATTAATTGAATTGACTGGTTGCCTAATGAATAAACGGAATGATTCAGTACAAAATTGCCATGATTGCCATGTCTGAGTACAAGTTAACTTGAAAATAGTTGGATTTTGAAAAAAGGATGAAAAATTAATATTTTAGGGCTTAATCACGAAGCATTTGGGAGATAATAGCATCAGCTTGTAATCTCTTGTAAGTCAAGTGAACTAGGTTAGCTTCATCTGATTGTCCACAAACATAGCAAGCTAGACTCAAGGCATCTAATAACATTAAAGTAGTAACGCCTTCCGCTGCTAAAGATGATATATACTGAGAAACGCCTTTAGCACAGGTTTCTGCTGGCATCAGTACCAGTAGCAACCGTAAACAATCGGCTGATGCCATCATTCCGTCTAATTCATGAGTCTGGGTGGCTAATTGAACAATTCCCAAAACGATTTGATTAGGGGAAATACCTTCCTTCATCAGTAGGCTAAAGAAGGAAGTTAAATGACATGGAGTGCTGTGATCAAGTTTAATATTCATAGTGCTTATTAAAATCAGTGTAACACTAATCGCAGATTTTTTGACTAATCCGGAAAAATCTCAAAAAAGTTTTCGGGTTTTTTTCGGGTTTTTACGGCACATTCTAGAACCTTTTAACAGATAGCACCCCAATTTGTCAACTTGAGTTTTGATCAATCGCTGTACATTCGGCAACTCACAATTTAACTGATCGTTTTGTATCCCTTGATGCTGTAAATCAGTAAATTGTTCCTCTGCCATCATTTTTACATCTTTTAACATCAAACCGGCGAGTAATTTTTGTGCTACCCCTAAATAAACTGTTTTTGATAGCCTATTTTAACTGAAATTGGTAGCTTATGTAACCGATAGTAGGCATTGAATGATGTAATATGGACAAAATAGGGTTTTGTTTGTCTTTTATTAATGAGGTACAGTAGAGAGTTAGATAATAAATTCTAATATCTTTACTTGATGTTGACAGCCAATGAGGTTAAAGGTAACTTACATCTAATGGTTCTGGATGTAAACGCCTGAAACCGGGAAAAAATAATTAGGAAATTGACATATACAATAATAACTTGAGCCTATGTCATACTAATCAGTATGGCTGTGATCTTGATCAATACTTTCTCATCTTTTAATCAATACCTTCACCAAATTGAAAAAAGCTTTGATTTGTAGGTTAGGTTGTTCGCAGTAGCGTGTCAGAGACATAAACCATAATTCAATAAATGCGTTGAGTTGCGCTGTTTCTTAACCCAAGCTGCAAAAAATGGCGAATGTATGGCTGATATCTCGACTTTGAACAATACACGAAGTAGATGCTGGCATTTTTGGTAGCATAATAGTAGATTAAAGCAGTAACTATATTTTTTAGAGAAAAATCTGTATGGCAAGCTACCTAGAAGCCCAGTCTCCAGATGAGTTGTTGACTGAACTTATTGAAGACACCACAACCCCAAACCATGTGGAAGTAATTGAAAATGTGATTGATAGTCTAGCACAAGATCAAAGTGCAATGGTTAGTCATGCTGCTGAGGGTGGATATCTGTGGAAATTCCAATATGGCAGTATAGAAGTATTTGTGCAATTGACGGGAATTACTGATGAAGATACAATTACGGTTTGGTCTGCGGTGCTGAAGTTACCGGCTAAAAATGAACCAAAATTGACCCGATATTTGTTAGAGATGAATTGTGTGAGTACCTTTGAAGCCCGGTTCGGGATTATTGATAATCAGGTGGTTGTGATTTCTACACGCACTTTAGCGGAGTTGTCACCAGGGGAAGTTTCTCGGATCATTACTATCGTTGCTAGTATTGCTGATGATAATGATGAATATCTGCAATCTGAGTTTGGTACAGTTTAAGTTTCCAGAATTTTAGTTTAGGGATGTGATATTTAATGCCGGATCAGCAGGTGTGGCGACTTATTCCGATTTTAGCAGCCGCTGGTGATATCCAGATGGCTATAGACCGCTGGTTATTAGCACAGCATGAGTCGGGAAAACATCCGCCAACTTTACGTTTTTATACTTGGTCGCCACCCGCAATTTCTTTAGGTTATCATCAACGTCAATATCCCGAATTTTGGCAAAATTTAAGGTGGAAAGGTGAAAAATTGGCTTTGGTGCGCCGTCCTACAGGTGGGAGGGCTGTTTTACATCAAGGTGATTTAACTTACTCTGTGGTCACGTCTGGACTGAGGGGAAATCGGTTAGATGTGTATGGGCAGATTTGTGAGTTTTTGATTCAAGGATGGCGATCGCTCGATATAGAATTGTACTATGGTCAAGCTGGACGCGGTTATATTCACAATCCTAATTGTTTTGGAACAGCCACAGGTGCAGATTTAGTTTTAGCAGATGGTTATAAACTGATTGGTAGCGCCCAATTACGGAAAGGTGACGCAATTCTTCAACATGGTTCTATGCGGTTAAATCCAGATCCGGAGTTGTTTGGAAAGGTATTTAATCAAGAGTTTTTTCATCCTATCCAATTTCCAGAAACTATCAATCAAGAAACAATAATTAAGGCTTTAATAGCCGCAGCTTGTGATTGTTTTGGTATGGAAATAGAGGTAATACCTTTGTCTCAAGATGAGTGGAATTTTATTTTAGCAAATTGTTGATTAGGGTAGGTTTTTATTCTACCCTATATTTTTTTCTCACGCAAAGGCGCAAAGGAAGAAAGATATTAATTGCAGGCTATAAGGTCTATTTTATTCTTTGTCTTTGGTATGATGTTTACTTTTGAGATTGTCATGTTTTATTTGCAGTTCATACCATTCGTTTAAACAGTATTCAGACCAACAAAAACAATATTCATTCCAACAAAAATCACATAATCCCTGTTCTGGTATTTGATTATTGTTTTCTGGTTTTTGCAGTAGACAAGTGCGTGGACAGTGGAGGTAATTACTCATGATTTTATCTCTGATAAATTGATACAGTGAATTTCCGGTAAAGAATGTGCAAATATGAATAGTTAAACTTTTGTGAATGGGTAGAAAATGTCAAAGATAGAATGATCTGGTCATCTAAAAGATGATACATATAAATCTCGCTATATGGTGGAATTTATTTAATATCTGTATAAAATTTTTCTAAAAAAGTCCAATGGATAGAAGATCCAAGTCTTCCCAATTTTTTGATGTCATGGAAGCTTGTAGAAAAACTCTAGAAAAAATCCGTCTTTTATTTAAAAAGTAATCAGTGAAAACTTGGATAATATTTTGAGTTTTTAGTGAAGAATCGCTCTTATTAGAGTTAATATAGAAACTGTGTGTTATTTTTTTGTGATTCGCGCTAAAGTAGTCAAGTATCGAATACAGCAAGACTAACCGTATGGAAACGAAAGAGTTAAAGTTCATCTTAAAACTGTTGGGATGTCCCAATTATCGTACTGGCTTGAGTTCCAGCATTTTTGATAGTTTTAAAAGTGAGAAAAACAAAATTTGTCGAGATTTGGGGGAACTGGAATATGTAGACTATTCCCGCGAAATTTCCACAGTCAAGATTTTACCTCCTGGTCAAGCACTACTGAAACTCGACTCGGCACAATTACCTATTGATGATAAAGAACTCAAGGTACTGGAGAAGATAGGTAAGAGTTCTGGAAAAATAGCCCCCAGTGAAATCAAAGTTTCATCGCTAAAATCAGATGAACGAGACGCAATCTTAAAAACCTTGAGTGAACGGGGTTTGATTGCTATTGAAATCAAGATGAAAAGACTTAAAGCAGAAGTTTGGTTAACGGAAAGAGGAATTGAGGTTTTGCGGGATGAATATAATCCCGAAGGAAAAGCAAATATAGACTTTAATTTGCTGGGTAATTATGTGCGGTTTTTACGGAAGAATTTGCGGTTTAAGTCAGAACAAGT
The DNA here is from genome assembly GCF_028330815.1 of Dolichospermum lemmermannii CS-548. Lineage (NCBI taxonomy): Bacteria > Bacillati > Cyanobacteriota > Cyanophyceae > Nostocales > Aphanizomenonaceae > Dolichospermum > Dolichospermum lemmermannii. The sequence continues at coordinate 19,285 of NZ_JAQMTJ010000289.1, read as the reverse complement.
TTCTACTCCTGATCATGTAGAATCATATTCTGATATTACTAGCAATATCAGTGATGAAGAAATTTTAGAGACTATCAAGAAATTAGATCGGGAATTGGGTACAGAGAATTATTTACCAATTTTCCATTTACGGCAAAAGTTACAACCGCCTTTATTACGAGATGATTTAGATCAGGCTTTGTATAGGTTGCAAAAAAGTGACAAAATTGATTTTAGTACCCTACAAGAAGTCAGTGCTTATACACCAGAACAAATTGACGCGGGAATTCCTCAAAATATTGGTGGACAACTGTTTTTTCTCATAGTTAATTAACAGTATTCCCAATATTTTTCATTTTTTCATTACTTCCTCCTCTCACTCACCCATATCTATGACAGACATTAACGACATTATTAAACGCGAGGTCAACCCTTTTGACATGATCAATTTAAAGCCCACTAATTTTTGGGCTGAAGAACAAGATTCAAAACTCATGGTTGAGTCAATTCATAAAAACGCAATCATAGAAATTGAAGGTTTACTTGATTTAGTAGGTAAAGATCATCGTAGCCGCACAGTTTTATTAGCTGGTGAGTCTGGTTCTGGCAAAAGTTATTTATTAGGTCGGCTTAAACGTACTCTTAACCCGAAAGCCTTTTTCGCCTATATTCTCTGCAACTGGCCTGATAGTAGCAATATCTGGCGGCATATTTTACGTCGTACTGTTGATAGTTTAATTCAAGTTCCCGAAGGTGAAAAAGAATCACAGTTAATGTTGTGGCTAAAAAGTTTAACGGCGTTTACAAGAAGTGATATCAAACAACGAATATTTAATGATAATTTTTGGGAAGCATTACAAAGTAATCGGCAAAAATTTATCAAACACCTCAAGGATAGTTATAAAAAAGCAGGTATTTATAACCCTGATATATTTTTTGGAGTGCTACATGATCTCGCAAATCCAGAATTATATGATTTAGCTTGTGAATGGCTGCGTGGTGATGACTTAAATGAAGATTCCATGAAAGAAATCAAGGTCAAAACTTGCATTGATACAGAAGATGCTGCAAAAAATATCTTAGCCAACTTTGGCAGAATTTCTACACAAACCCAACCAATTGTTTTATGTTTTGACAATTTAGATACTATGCCCCAGTTACCAGAAGGTTTTCTGGATATACAACCTTTTTTTAATGTCAACACCACAATTCATGGAGATAATTTAAAAAATTTTTTGGTGATTATCAGCGTTATTACAAACACATTAAAACGGCATTTTGATCGAATTCTGCCAGCAGATAAAGCCGGAATACATAAAACAATTCAGTTAAAACCTATTACTATAGAACAGGCAGAAGCACTTTGGGCTTATCAACTTCAGCCATTACATCAACTAGCAAATCCTAGACCTGAATCTCCTATTTTTCCCCTAAATCGGGAAATTTTAGAGAAAACCTATCCTGGTGGTAAAACTATGCCTAGAAATGCACTAACTCTAGGTCGTGATGAATATCAAAAATATAAAGGTTCGTTATTAGATGAAGATGAAAAACCAAAGCCCGAACCAGTTACAATACAAATAAAGGTGACAACACCCAATGAAAAAACTGTTCCTAAACCTATAATTATTGTTCCACCACGACATCAAGATAATCAAGATACAACTCAAGCAGAATTTGAATTATTATGGCAGCACGAATATACAAAAAGTCAGGGGAAAATTACCAAGATTTCTTTGTTATCATCACCTGATTTAATTCAGATGTTGCAGCAGTCTATATCTACTTTAAAAATACAGGGAGTTAAGACTAAACTTTTAAGCGGAAAGTATGCTAGTTATTCCTTGAGTTATCAACATCCTACAAATCGGCAAAAATTGGGTATAGTTTGGACAGAAGACTCAAATATGACTAGTTTTTATCATGTAATGAATGCTTGTCAAATAGCCATTCAAAAAAATCTCTGTCAAACTATGTACTTAATTCGTGGTGGAGATTTAGGAAAACCAAACATGGCGGGAAATCAACTCTATAGACAGATTTTTACGAATACTAATCATGTTCATATTAAACCAAGTCTGTCTTCTATTCACTACTTGGCAACATATCAAAGTTTGGTAAATTCTGCCAAATCTCAAGAATTGGTAATTGGTGGGAAAACGATTAATTTACAAAGACTAGAAACTTTAATTAATGAATCTGAGATATTGAATCAATGTACTTTATTACAGGATTTAGATATTGTTGCTAAATCAGATAAACCACCAAGTACAACTGGAAATGGCAGAAAAGATTTAAGACCTGTTAAAGATTTCCTATTAAATCTAGTCAAAACTCAAGCATTTATGGGAGTACCTACTTTAATTTCACAAGCAGTTAGTCAATTTCCTGATGTGAAAGAAACTGATATTCAATATTTAATTGATCTATTATGTCAAGAAAAGAAAGTTAAGATTATGAACCCAAAAGCTAAATTACCAGATCAATTAATTTGTTTAATTGCTTAAATTCACTTGTTTTTTATAAGATGATCAGCCAATGCACTACCTGACACAACCTACCGAAATTTACCAGCAAATTTTCCAACTGTCCCTATCTAAAACTCTATGGATAGATACGGAAATTGCTGATTGGTATACCGATAAACCAAAATTAGCACTAATTCAGGTATTGGCTGATCATACAGACTTAACTGGTGAATTTGCTTATATTTTTGATGTTTTAGATAAACCTGATTTGGCTGTATATTTCATTAACCAAATCATGGTTAATTCCCAAATTGAAAAAGTTTTTCATAATGCTGGTTTTGATTTAAAATATCTAGGAAAAGAACTAGCGCAAAATGTCACTTGTACCTTCAAAATAGCGAGAAAAATCACCAAAGAAGTCTTACAAACTACCAACTTAAAACTAAAAACCCTAGCTGCTGAACTCTGCAATTTTTCCAATGTAGACGCAGAAGAAGGAAGCAGTGATTGGGGAAAACGTCCCCTGACTCAAAAACAGTTAAACTATGCAGCAATGGATACAGTTTATTTAGCTGCTGTTCATTATCGCTTGCTTGAAATATCCAATCCTGATGTTATCAGTCGTGTATTTAATATGGTGAATCACAAATCTGAAAATTCCTCTTTAACTCCGACGAAAGTTAGATTAGCTTTTGAATGTCCCCGACTATTTTATCTCAATCACCATTTTAATTGTAAAGCAATATTCTCTCCTAAAGATACTCTTGGGGGTGTTGGTAATGTTTTCCATAAATTAGCAGATGATTTTATTAATTTATTCCTGATTGAACCCAGATTTAAAACTTTATTAAATCCATCTGCAACACAATTAAAGGTAGATGTAATTACGTTGGAAATTCAACAACTATTCTATAAAATTAAGTTCTTTCCCTATTTACAAAATGCAATTGCAAAAGACGCGAGTAAAGCCTCTCTACTGCTACAAGTTTGGCAAGGTTTACAAGGATTAATTAAAAAGTTTACTGAATTGTTAGTAATTAATCGTCGTTATTGCAGTGCAGAAACGGTTATTTCTAATACTTTTATTTCTGGAGAACACAATTTAGAATATTACTTTGATTTACCCAATGGGACAAAACAATTAATTAGAGGTGAGTTTGATTGTCTGGTTTTTAATTTTGAACTTAAACGCCTTTGTATGGTGGAGTTTAAAACCTATCAATCTGTAGATTCAGCAGCACAATTAGCGCAAGTTTCTCTTTATAGTTATATGTTGTGGAAGCAGAAAAAAGCACCTGTTGATTCTGCTGTTTATTGTGTTTTACCAGAATTTAAAGAGTACAAATATTCTTGGGAACAGTTAGAAAATACGGTTCATCAATTAATTCCCTATAAATTATTACAAATGCAAAACTGGTTAAGTTGGGAATCTCCAAATCCTAACCCACCACCAATGACAACTGAACCTCATTTATGTGAAATTTGTCCCCAACAACAAAAATGTCAAACTTTTTTTAATGTTGAATCTGATTCACCGCCAAATCAAGTTATTGAAATTGATGAAAATTCAGATTTTATAGCACCTGCTAAAAAACAAGAAGATATATCTGACTTTTCACATTATTTGGAAAACCCAACACGAAACCTAACCCCCCAACCCCCTTCCCTACGAGGGAAGGGGGAGAATTCAAAGCCTCTCTCCTTGCAGGAGAGAGGTTTGGAGAGAGGTTTTTCAGATACTTTTAAAAGTCAGAAAGATACATTTATTAATGCTGATGAAATTGGCGCATCTTTAGTGGCAATTCTAGAATCTTTTAAGGTTAATGTAGATTATTATGGTGCTGATGTAAGTCCGGCATTTATTCGGGTGAAAATTAAACCACATTTAGGTGTGAAAGTTCCTTCAATTCTCAGATTATCCGCTGATTTACAAGTACAATTAGGGTTAGAATATCCGCCTTTAATTGCTCCCCAAGCTGGTTATGTAAGTATTGATTTGCCCCGTCAAGATAGACAAATTGCCAAATTTGAAGATTTTATTCAAAAGCAATTTTTACCCCCAACAGCACCCGTAAAAATTGCCATTGGAGTGGGTATTGATGGGAAGTTGTTAGAGGCTGATCTATCAGATCCGAATACCTGTCATTTTTTGGTTGGGGGAACAACAGGAAGCGGAAAAAGTGAATTTTTGAGATCCTTACTTCTCAGTTTAATCTATCGTCATTCTCCCCAATATTTAAAAATTGCTTTAGTGGACCCTAAGCGGGTAACATTTCCCGAATTTGAACAAATGTCATGGTTATATGCACCAGTTGTCAAAGATAGCGATCGCGCCGTAGAATTAATGCAGGAACTAGTTGCAGAAATGGAATCTCGTTATCAGAAATTTGAAAAAGCTAAATGTGCAGATTTAACCACCTATAATCAACGTTCTTCCCCAGCTTTACCGCGTATTGTCTGTATATTTGATGAATATGCTGATTTTATGGCAGAAAAAGAAATTCGCACCATCTTAGAACAAAGTATCAAACGTTTAGGCGCAATGGCAAGAGCCGCAGGTATTCATCTAATTATTTCCACACAACGCCCAGAAGCCAGTATTGTCACCCCAATTATCCGTTCTAACCTACCTGGACGAGTCGCCCTGCGTACCTCCAGCCAAGCAGATTCATGTATTATTCTGGGTGGAAAAGAAACAACAGCAGCCTATTTATTAGGCAAAGGTGATTTAGTTTACCAAGGTGGTTCGCACGGACAACGTCTTCAAAGCTTATTAGCACAGAGTATTAAACTACCTTAAAAAAAAGATCCCCGACTTCTCTAAGAAGTCGGGGATCTAAATAACATAACCAAAGTTAAAATCTATTAGATAATATGAACGCTATATCATTGGGAAAGCGTCAGTAGGGGAATTAAAAATGGGATATGTAATTGCAACCGCAAACATGAAAGGTGGAGTCGGTAAAACCACCATTACCGTGAATATAGCTACTTGTTTAGCCAAAAATCACGGAAAAAAGGTACTTGTCTTAGATTTAGATAGTCAAATTAGTGCCACGCTAAGTTTAATGTCACCAGTAGATTTTGCCAAACGTCGCAAACAAAGAAAGACATTTAGATATTTACTAGATCAAATTATCAACCCTGAACCAGAAGCAAAATTTACCATTGGGGACATCATTCAACCTCAAGTTTGTAACCTGACCGAATTAAATTTATTACCGGGAGATATAGACTTATATGATGAATTTGTGGTTTCAGAAATGCTGCATAATCAATCAGTAGCATTAGGAGAACAGGATTTTGAAACCATCTGGAATCGCTTTGAAAGGGTCTTAATTAGAGATATTTTAGAACCTATCCGGGATGAATATGATTTTATTCTTTTAGATTGCGCTCCCGGTTATAATCTCTTGACTCGGAGTGCTTTAGCCACTAGTGATTTCTACATTCTTCCAGCTAGACCAGAACCCTTATCTGTAGTCGGAATTCAACTTTTAGAAAGACGCATTGCCCAATTAAAAGAAAGTCATGAACACGAAGCTAAAATAGATATTAAAATGTTGGGAATAGTCTTTAGTATGTCTAATGCCAATCTCCTGAATGGCAGATATTATAAACAGGTAATGCACCGAGTTGTTGAAGATTTTGGAGTAGATAAAATCTGTAAAGCTCAAATCCCCGTTGATGTTAATGTTGCCAAAGCTGTTGATAGTTTTATGCCAGTTTCCTTACTAAGTCCGAATACAGCCGGTTCTAAGGCATTTATGCAGTTAACTCAGGAATTATTGCAGAAATTGTAAATTGAGAAATAAGGTATCTGACTTCGTTAAGAAGTCGGGTATCTGGGTATATTTTAAGAAAAAGGAGCAAAGAATAGGAGGTAATAAATAATTTAGCAAATGCTTGAGAAAAAGGAGATTTTAACCGGCATCGAGAACCCAATTCTGTAGCGTGTTTTGAAATATATTCATAAGGTAAACTGTAAATTTGACGAAAATCCACAACTAACGCTACAAATCATCAATAAATCAGGATTTAATTTGGTAAGTTTGGGAATATAGTTGGCTACTACACCATCTTTCAGGGATTTATACTGGGAATACAATTCTTTGAGAATGTCTAAAAGTGCTGGTGGTAATATTTCTGGATTTTCTGGCTTAAAGATGGGGCTGATTGATTGATACAAAATTGATTGCTGGGGTTATTACGGTAAAAGCTACTATAGGGTAGTTTCTTATACCTAAAATGCTCATATATACGCGCTTGCCACTCTTTTCATTGTCTCATTAATTATTTATCTCAGGATAAGAATAAATACTTATTGGAGATAAATCACTTTTATTGCTTGAGTAATTATTGTAGTAATTAAAACTTATAAAGTTAAATACTTAATAGTATTTACTTATTTAAAATGTAGGTCAAAAACTATCATCCTTGAGCGAAACAACCAAAGTATTTTGCAAATAAAATCTTTAGAGAGATTGTTTTTGCGCTAATTTTAGCTTCTAACAATCAAATTATTGAAAGTAAAATTTTATCTAAACGCAAATTGACTTGATCATTTTTGAATACTTAATAATTTACAACTACTGAGGATAAATGTTAGGGAGTAACCGTTGAATTATGTGATCAGCCAACATGAGGTTTCCCTAAGAAAATCTGGAAATTTTCCAAAAAAACGTTACATAGCCAAAATCCTGACTTGAACACGGTTTACAAGCTCAAACTCAACCGTAAATTTAAGTATTTCTTTCAGACTTCCGCTAAAACCCTGATCCCCAAGCCCAAAAATTCATGCTAATGTATTCGAGTTACAAAACGCAAAGTGAAAGCGGAACGGGTTCGAGTTTCCAAAGGGGATCACTATTCATCAAGTGAAAAACCCTAGTACCGCAGGGCGGAAGTCAAAAGTCAAAAGTCAAAAGTCAAAACTAATATACAGTAAGCTTTTTGGCGATTGAATATGGTTGCTTTATTTACGCCGTGATGTACTAGCTAAATAAAACTTAAGTTCTATAGTCGCTTTAAAATCGGACGCATGAATCAAAGACATTTGTGGACTACAGTTGCCGTATTTCTAGCTGTTTTGGGTCTACCCTCAGTTGGTCGAACTCAAACCAGTGCGGGAATTTCCCCAACTAGCCAAGCATCATCTGCGAATGATGCAGTCAAAGTAGGAGAGTACCAATCCCAGACAGAAAGCCCCATTTCCAATCCTGTGATTACCAGAATTCATCCTCACAGTATTCGCGGCTTACAAGCAGCAACTCTTTATATTCGGGATATTCCTGTTCTCACCTTTTTGGGTTCTAACCCAGTTACTAACAGCAAAACAAAAGTTGGAGTAATCGGCAATGGCGAGAATTTAAATTCTTACCCGCGGACTGCTACCAACTCCGCCAAAGTTACCAGTTTTAGCAATACTGGGAATGTAGTCAATTTTAACAAAAAAGTTAGGTCTATTGACAATGATCCAGTTCAAAAAGCTAGTGTTATAGCCGCTAGAATCAATGAACTGATCGAAAAAAATGTAGACGCAAGCAAGATTACCGTCAGTTGGAAAACAGGAGATAACTCCACAATTAACAATAAAGCCCAAAAGCCAGGCTTCATCGTTCAACAACCGTCGGCAGATCGCTACACCATTACTATTGACGGTCAAGAACTGGTAGAAGTCAATAAAGTCACAATATTAGCAGATAGTACCAAAAATCTTGCCCAAGATGCCTTACAAGCAACTAATAGACTGCGGCGACTTATAGGTAACGCATCTCCTATTCAAGCAATTGCCAACTTACCAGTAGATAGATCAGTCTCCAGAGCCAACCTACCGCAAAAGATTGCCTTTGGAAATATCAATCTCAGTTTTCAAGGGATAGCTTCTTGGTACGGATATGATGGCTCTGGCAATAAAACCGCCAGTGGTGAAAGATATAATCCCGAAGGATTAACTGCGGCTCACCGGAGTTTACCCATGGGGACAAAAATCCGTGTCACTAACACCCGGAATGGTCGCTCTGTCGTCGTGCGAATCAATGACAGAGGTCCCTACATCCGAGGTCGAATTATTGACCTTTCCGCTGGTGCTGCCCGGCTATTAGGCATGATCGGCAGTGGCGTTGCTCAAGTCAGTCTTGAGGTTTTAGGAAAATAACCCGTTTCCTAATTCCTACTCTCTTTTCGCTCTTCACTATTAAATTCCCCTGGTTCGTCCCTCTTATCCCCCAATTATCCTTTGCGCCACGCTGCGCTATCAGATATACACTAACGGGGGAAAGGATTATTGGAACTAGGGGTATTTTGTGCGTGTGCTGACAAAAGTTGTAGCCTTACGCTGCTATTTAAATCGCCGTCGCTGGCCAAGCCATCTTAGGCTACCAGAGGATCTCGGACTTGATGAACAAACCAGTTGGTCTCCCACAGCAGTTGGTTTAGTGCCAACTATGGGGGGTTTACATCAAGGTCATTTAAGTTTAATTGAACGGGCTAAACAGGAAAATTCGACGGTGATTGTCAGTATTTTTGTCAATCCCCTGCAATTTGGACCAAATGAGGACTATCAACGCTATCCCCGCACTCTAGAGCAAGACCGACAATTTTGTGAACAGGCGGGAGTTGATGTGATTTTTGCCCCAACTCCGGAGGAAATTGGTGTCCCTGGGAAGAATATAGCAGCAACTCAGGTGACACAAGTGATCCCGCCATCTGATATGATATCTAGCTTGTGTGGTAATTTTCGGCCGGGTCATTTTCAAGGTGTGGCAACGATTGTTACCAAGCTTTTTAATTTGGTACAACCTGACCGAGCTTACTTTGGACAAAAGGATGGTCAACAACTAGCAATTATTAAACGGTTAGTAGCTGATTTAAATTTGCCAGTAGAAATTGTTGCTTGTCCTACAGTGCGGGAATTGTCCGGCTTGGCTTTAAGTTCTCGTAATCAATATTTGACGGCTACAGAAAAAGAGCAAGCAACGGTGTTATTTAAAGGTTTACGGCAAGCTGAGGCGGCGTTTCGGGCTGGCGTTCGTGACAGTGGTGAACTCATAGCATTAGCGCGGCAAGAAATCGCAAAAGTTAGCAATATCAGCTTGGAATATATTGAATTGGTTGAACCGAATACGTTGATGTTTTTAGAAAAAGTTGAGGATGAAGGAATGTTGGCGATCGCTGCTCGTCTTGGTTCTACACGGTTAATTGACAATACGATTTTGCGCGATGGCAACGACGGACTACGCCAACCAATCATTGCTATTGATGGTCCGGCTGGTGCTGGTAAATCTACCGTCGCTCGCCAAGTGGCACATCAATTAGGTTTAGTCTATTTAGATACGGGCGCTATGTACCGGGCGATTACTTGGCTAGTGCTGGAACAGGGAATTGCCATTGATGATGATTGTGCTGTTACTGAATTAGTTGCTGGGTGTAAAATTGAACTGACTCCCAGTCAAAGCCTGCAATCTCCCGTCAGAGTCCAGATTAATGACATTGATGTCACTCAGAAAATTCGCACAGTTGAAGTCACTTCTCAAGTATCAGCGATCGCTGCTCAAAGCACTGTGCGTCAAGCATTGGTTCAACAACAGCAAAGCTGGGGACAACGTGGCGGTTTAGTGGCCGAAGGTCGGGACATTGGCACTCATGTTTTCCCAGATGCGGAAATTAAAATCTTCTTAACCGCCTCTGTGGGTGAAAGAGCGCGTCGTCGTCAGCAAGACTTTCAAAAGCAGAACCAACCCGCAGTTAGTTTAGAACAACTAGAACGGGACATTGCTGAACGGGACTTGAAAGACAGCAATCGCAAGGTTTCCCCCTTGCAAAAAGCGGCTGATGCGATTGAATTACAAACTGATGGTTTAACAGCTTCTGAAGTAGCAGCACAAATTATTAGCCACTACAATCAACGGCTATCCCATTGGTAATTCGGGAATTTTTGAGTTGAAAATGGTGGTGAGTGCCGACGGACTCACCATTATTAGATTTTAGTGCTTTGAACTACATCCTAAACTATTTGCAGATTGATTCATCTATCTTGAGACGGATATTAGTCTGAGTTGATCATTATATATTTTAGACTGGGCTTTTTTCTCACGCTTCAGGTGCAGAGGCAACAGAGGGAAGTTAGGAGTTTGGTCTAAATAGATGAAATTTGCTTTATTTATAAACTAATTGCTGGGAATTTTCAGTTTGGTAGTAGAATAACAATGTTAAGTTTTGTATAAAATTCCTGAATACGAAACCTGTAATTTGCCTAGCTCTGGCAATAGCTTTCAACTAGAAAACAGTAAAGAGAGGAGATCTCACACAATGGCATTTACCCAACTAGCTTTACCTTTTGCTTCTGATGCTTTAGAATCCTATGGCATGAAAGCGGAAACCTTTGAATATCACTATGGTAAGCATCATAAAGCTTATGTAGATAATTTGAATAAGCTTGTTGATGGTACAGAATTAGCTAATAAGTCTTTGGAAGAAGTAATTCAAATTGCTTTTGGTGACTCTGCTAAGGCTGGAATCTTCAACAATGCGGCTCAAGTTTGGAATCACTCTTTCTTCTGGAATTGCTTGAAACCAGCAGGTGGCGGCGCACCTACGGGCGCGTTAGCTGCTAAAATTGAACAGGATTTTGGTAGCTTTGAGAAATTCAAAGAGGAATTTTCCACTGCTGCTGCAACTCAATTCGGTAGTGGTTGGGCTTGGTTGGTTGATGATGGTGGCACACTCAAGGTAATGAAAACCCCTAACGCCGAAAACCCCCTTGCACATGGTAAAAAAGCATTGCTTACCATTGATGTTTGGGAACACGCATATTACATTGACTTCAAAAATGCTCGTCCTGGATTCATCAAGAATTTCTTAGATAATTTGGTGAACTGGGATTTTGTCGCTGAAAATTTTGCTGCTTAGTCACCTGCTTTAATGGGGAAAGGGGTAATTAATAATTGTTAATTACCCCTTCCCTCAAAACTAATCCTCTTGTTAAGATTGCTTTACACATTTGGGTTTTCCCCAGTCTACCTACTTGTTTGACGTGATTGATATTCATACATAACTCCGCACAATGCAGCAACAAAAACCCAAGAGAGAGTATTCAACCGAATATCAAATGTGGTGACATCAACGGTATTAAATAATATCCACCCTATAAAGGTGATCAGATAACTAAAGAAGATTAGGCGATTTTCTGGTTCTATAGATGCAGAGATCCCCGACTTCTTTAAGAAGTCGGGGATCTTATTCTTATTCTTATTCTTATTCTTATTCTTAAATAAAATTTGACTAGCTGCAATTAATATCCAAGCCAGCAAACCACAAAATAGCAAAGTAGTAATTAACCCAGTTTCCGCAGACAGCATTAAAAATAGGTTATGGGGATGGTTGACATCAATTTGCATTTGGGTTTTATAAAGTCCACTAAAACTGCGTAAACCTGAACCAGTTAAAGGATGTTGCTGAGTTAAATTCCAGGCAAATTCCCATTGAGTTTTCCGCATTAATTCCAGCGGTCTATCAGGAAACATATCATCATTTAACCGCGCCCAAATGCCGTAGGGAACAAAAAGGCGGAAAAATTGGGCAATAGGTGAAGGTGCAAAAGCTGCTAAGAAAAAACAACTTGTAATACTGACAACAGCAGCAACAATTAATTGCCAACCTTGATATAAAGCATAAACTAAACAGGCAAAAATAGTTATTCCCCAACCATTGCGAGAATTGGTTAATATCAAGGCGATAAAATTAGCAAATACCGTAATTGTTAAGAAGATAATCAGGCGATTTTTTTGCTTGAGTTTGTGATAGTTTTCTAGCAATAAACCTAAACCCAAAATAAAGATAGTTACTAAGTATGCGGCTAAGGTATTTGGGTGCATGAAGTTAGAAGCCATGCGTCCTGATAATGATTTTTCTGGTGCAACTATCCAATCAAAGACAATCCATAAAACCTGAAATCGGAAATTCCAACCGAGAAATAATTGCCCAAAACCGATGATTAAAACAGGTACAGAACCAAACACGATGATCCAAGAAATTTGTCGTAATTGGTTGGGTGTTTGCATCAGGGAAGTTAGTCCTGTAAAAAAGAAAAAGAAGGGGATGAAGTTGAATAAACCTAAAAAAGCATCTAATTTATGATAGGCAAATCCGGTAGTAATGAGTAGTAAGATACTCAAAAGAGCAAATCCCTTGTGAATTGGCCGATTGCTAATAAGCCGCGATTGTTTTCGCCAAGTTAACAATGATGCCACGACGATAGAAATACCGCCCAAAAATGGACTCAGGGGGCAAGATAATAGTCCAAATTGCAACCAATTCCAAGGGGTTTGTAAGCGGGAATTTGGATGATAAAAAGTTTTATTTAAGCTATTTCCCAACATTCTGTACGGGTAAGACGAATTTGCGCGAGGGTGAAGACACAAGGAATAATTCTGCCATAGTTTGTGGCGATCGCTCTCCAACCTAAATCAGCAAAAAACCAAGCCCACATGACTGGACCGACCAAAGCAAACGCACTGCGAACCGCACCATAACGGGCTGCACTCATAGTCATACCTCGACGGGACATTTGTAAAGCTACATAGTTTTGAAACTGTTTGGTTGCTAATCCTGTACCTGTAATTGTGGCTTCTTTCGCTACTTGATAAGTAGCTAAATGAATAGCAAATTGACGGGCGATTTGTTGGAGAACAAAAGGTTGGATTACAGACGTTACAGCCAAGGCACTACCACCTTTAAATATTAATCCTAAAGGATCACGTTGCAATGATAATGGTAATGGTTGTTTAAGTTTTGATTGTGCTAATTGATGTTGAACATTAATAGTTAGTTGTTGTTTTTCCTGTTTTGGTAGTTTTTTCCAAACCTTTCCTAAGAGATGCAAAAATACTTCTGCTTCTAAATCAATTGTTGTTAGATCTTGATAATAGTGAATTTTCAAATATTTGCATACTTGAATTAGGGCTTGTCTGTAAGTTACTTGATCAGTACGTCCCCGTAATACTGTCATTCCGTCAGCAGCTAAAAAACGAAAGCGATTTTCTATTGTATCTAACCAAGTTTGACGATCTTGGCTTTGTACTGCAATGGGTTCGGGTGTGTGAACATAATCTAAGGGGTTAAACTTGCGACTAAACAGAATTGCTGTTAAGTCCTGTAGTTCCTCTTCTGTAGCTAGTTCCAATACCGCTCTGAGTTCTTCCAATTTCCCTTCCTCTCTTAGGTGCAGCTTATCTGTCCCCTATTCTACTATCTTGTAAATCAGATTTTCCATATTCATGACTGCTCAAATGTCTTTTTTGTCTATATAAACCTCATTTTATGCTTAATTTATATTTTTCTTCCAGTAATTAACAATTGTGACAGTTGAGGTCGGAATGTGAGCTAAAGTTGTTTATTTTTTTCAGTAAAAAACCCGCTACAGGAATACTATAGCGGGTAAAATTAACAATTACAGTTATGGTTAATTTTCAGATACAAATATTATAAGAAAATAGGCTGAAAACCCCGGAATTAACCCCTAAAAATCCTAGAAATTTTTAGGGGTTAATGTCTTTTAAGCCGGGGATGAAAGCCAATTAGAGGCTGTCTTCCTCCAGTGACTTGTGTTATACTACTTGTAACAGGAGCGGTAATCAACCTGTATAAAAACCTAACTGCCTAAGGGCAATCTGTACCTTGACAATTAAATCTATGCGGTTCTACTGCATTGTTCTAGCTTCCTCCTAGCAGTAGGTAAAAGATTTATAGGAGCTAGACGAATCAGAATTTTGAAACTTTCTCGTTTCAAGTTAAACAGGACTTGCAGTCATGCAACTACGGTCGGGCAGACCGAAAGTTAACGCTTGGGGAGAGTCCCACCTCTGAGCTAGATAACGCAAGGAGTCTAGTTTAAGTGGTCTCATTGAACCAGGAATCCCCGTGTCTTTAGACCGGGGAGTGTCAAGCCAGCCATTCCAGAACAGCTTCATCTTTAGTATTAGTATGACGAGAAGGTGTTTCCCGCTCAAACTTCATGTGAATAGAACGGGTTTGTTCACCATCAGCCGCAACAGCTAAAATTGGATAGTCAATTAAACCATCTTGGAAGGACATTTGGAAGCGGAATGTACCATCGGAATTGAGTTTAATTGGACGACCACCAATGGTAACATTTGCATCAGGTTCAGTTGCACCGTAAACAATCAATTCAGCGTCAGCAACTAACCAGAATTTGCGAGGACGTGCAGGAACAGCAGAAGCGGAGAAACCGGACATTCCCACACCGGACATGGTTAAACCAGATACGGTAGGAACAGCCCACATACCCACACCAGATGGGAAAACGTAGGAACTGAGAGCTTGTTCGGGAGCAGCAGAACCAGGAACGTGCTGCATAGAACCGAAGATAGAACCTGCTACCCGTTGAGCTTCAGCGGATTCTGCTAGACCAAAGATTTGTTCGTAAATGGGATTTCCACCACCCGCAGTCGCAGCAGCAGCAGTTGCTAATTTCTTAGATGGGGGAACTAGTTCGTAGAAGGTCTTAGCACGCAGGTCTTCTTCAAAGTCTACGGTGATGAAGACATCTTCAATCCAATCGGAAGGATAGACGGGGGGAATATGTACTCTCGCAGAACGTGCTAATACTAACCAACCACCATCAGCGGTGCGATAACCAACATCTATCACATAATCGCGATCGCTCACGGGAATTGGCAAATACCATTCTCTCGCTAGTTCATCAGCAGGGTATTCTTGAATACTGTGGGGACTTTGATAATCTAGATCAACATCAGTGACATCATAAATCCGCAAAGCTAGGGTTTGTCCACCTTGACGACGCAGTGCTTCTTTATGGTCGTTAGGAATATCCCAGTAAGTATAAGCCCATTGAGGATCACGGGGTAATAAAACTATCCGGCTGTCACCATAACCTGCGGGTAAATCGGCTAATGCTTCATCAACATCAGCGAGAGAACCACCAGTCCGATCTTCTTGACCTAACTCAAATTTTGCTGCTTCCACGGTTTCTTGTGCCTCCAGATTAGGGGATGAACTGAGCGAGAACTTACTATGCTGAACTTCTTCAATTGATGCTAATAACTGCGATTTCCGCATTCTGCTATAGCGAGATATACAGAATTCACTGGCAACTTTGCGTAATTGCCGTAGGGTCATCTCTTCTAGCGGTGGCCGTTCTTTTGCCATTGATTTGGACTCCAGTAGTTTACAAGGTAAATTATTTTTTCCGGGTTAAAAAAATTTTGATGAAATATCATCTACCCAGATTTTTTTATTCCTGACTCCTGGTTTGTCTCCAGTTTTAAATTTGTTTACTGTTTGTTTTTTATTAAGATACCAACTCATCGAAATTCCTAGTTATGCCGTTGTTTTGCATTTCTTTGGGATTGCCAAAAGTTGTTAAGTAAATATTAACCAGTAAAACTATCTAGGGATCAAGGGGTCTAAAGATAGGTTTTACTATATTTCACGTAGTTATCAGCCTTGCGGGGATCAGTTTGTCATGGAATCTTAATATAGTGATCTCAGATAGAGGATTACTGTCAAGGTTTGATGACATTGAGGGCAGGGAACATGGAAAAGAGTAGATTTAACAACGAACAACTGACAACTGTACGGGCGAAGCATTTGGAGAACTATTTTTTGGAATGACCGATAATTTATCTTCCAAATGCTTCGCCCCTACTGACAACTGTACGGGCGAAGCATTTGGAGAACTATTTTTGGCAATGACCGATAATTTATCTTCCAAATGCTTCGCCCCTACTAACAACTGACCAATTACAAAAAATTCTGAATTACTGACATTCGCTGAATCAGCCATTTACCGTCTTTGCGAACCAAATCATAGCGAACGCGCAAGTTTTCAT
The DNA here is from genome assembly GCF_028330815.1 of Dolichospermum lemmermannii CS-548. Taxonomy (NCBI): domain Bacteria; kingdom Bacillati; phylum Cyanobacteriota; class Cyanophyceae; order Nostocales; family Aphanizomenonaceae; genus Dolichospermum; species Dolichospermum lemmermannii. The sequence goes on along the minus strand of NZ_JAQMTJ010000289.1, from coordinate 2,967 downwards.
TAGAAGACTTTTTCTGCTGACTATTCTGATAGAACTGGGTAACTTCTTGTACCTTAGCGTCTACAGATACATAATCTTTATCTGTACCTTTTTTAGAAACAGCTACTATTTCTAGATTATGTTTATATTGGCGATAGCGTTTCTCTTCTTGTTCTTGCTGGGCTACTGACTGCCATTGTGATAAAACTGCACCTGTTAAAATTTCCTTTAAACCATCAATGTCATGTTTTTGCCCTAAAGCTGAGGTTTTGGCAGATAACCAAGTTTCAATTACTTCCTTTGCTGTCTCCTTGGTCAGTTCTTCGGTGCTTGATTCAGGTTTGGTGTTAGGGTTAGGAATGGTGATTGGTGGTTGATTTAGTTGTATTGCTAACTGTTCTCCCTGTAATGATGGACTAGGAAAGAAGATATTTTTGACTAAGCCAAAAGTTGTTGATACTAATAACGAAAAAATTAATACTCCTCCCAATGAAAACAAAACTAGCCAAACTAAGCGCGTTTTTGGATCTAGACTACTGAGAAAATTAGTTTGAGACTGGATGAATCGCTGGGAAAGGTTATTAGCAGTAGGTTTACGTCTTCTGCGTTTGGGGGACTGGTGGTTTGTTACTGCGGTCGGAGTACCATTGGTTTGATGTGGTATTAGGTTCGGGGTTGCTGCTGTTGAGGGTATTTGTGATGTTTGATTTCCCGCATTTGCATTTGTTGGTGGATGATTCCATCTCGGTATGGAAACTTGGGTAGATTCAGGTTGAGGTCGAGGCTGGGTTTGTGGTAACTCAGGATTGACGGGTTGATGATGTTGCGGTGTTTGTGTGGTGTTATTAGTATGGTAACGAGAATTATTAATATCTGGTTGGGGAAAGGATTGATGATTAATTACTGACCATTCATTAGTAATTTGGGCATCGGTAGGTAAAGATTCTAGATAAGCTTGTACTTGTCTATCGGCAAAGTAATCTTTTAAAGAGGCTTGCTGTTTTGCTAAATCCCGAAAATGGGGAAATACTTCTTGCTGTAACCATTGTTCACTATATAAACACAGTCCTGGTAATAGGTCTGGTGAGTCTTGGGATTTTTCCCGAATAAAAGCTAAGGCTTCATATTCTTGACTTAGTTCTAAAACACGGGTGGCTTCTTCGGTTTGTCCCATTAGCAAAGCACAAAGCGATTGTTCTAAATGCACGTCTTGGCGTTTGCCCAATTGCATTAACATTTGCTTGGCTTGGCGAATTAATGCTGGTTGGCGTTGGGCAAAACCTCTGGCGATTAGGGAGTATACTGCTAAATATGTGGCCACGGCTGAGGGGCGTTTACTTTCTAATTCAAAGAGTTTATGCTGTTCTGCAACTGTTAAATAATGGCGGATTTGTTGGATAAATCGTAAAAAGTCATCTATATTTAATCCTGATTGATCGTTGCCTGTACCATCAATACCGCCACGATCTTCTAAGATACTTTGTAATAATTCTAATCCTTGCCGACGTTTGGGAATTTGTGTTTGTGGTAGTGCTAATAGTTCCAAGATGCGGTAGGGACGCAGTTTGTAAAGATCAGCGGTCATTTCAGCGCGGACGCTGGGAAATAAGCCTTCTCGGGCTAATAATTCTTCACCTGTTTCTAAGGATACGGCGGCATTTTCATAGTGACCTTGTTGCCATTCTTCCCGTCCTAGTTCTAGGCAAGCTAGGGAGACGGTGAGGATAATATCTGGTAAGTCAGAGTTTTCGGGAATTTCTATTTGGGTAGCACGATGACCTGTTTTCAGACTAACTGAACTAGGTTTATTAACTAGGTACGGGCGACCAAGTTTTAATACTAATTCATATTCTCCTAGTTCTTGGAGGATTAACAAAGAGCCAACAAATCGCTCTGGGGTGATTTCGATGCTGAGACTTTGAGCATCTTGATCTTTGGAGTTATTATCTGTTAGGGTTTGTTGTGGAACTTGATCAGCAGTTTTGTTAGGAGTATAAACGTGAGCTAGATAAAGCTGATCGTAGGCTTTGCGCTCGTCGGTATCTAATAAAACCATATAAGCTTCTTCAATCAGCTTCTTGCGAGAAGATATAGATGTAGTCGAATATTCCCGTCGGGGCAATTGGACAATGCGATCGCTGTATGCCTGTCGCAATTGTTCCTCATTTGCCGCCAACGGTAATCCTAGAATTCGGTAATAATCAAGCGGAATTCGCACAGCTTACGTCCCCTGCACTGTGTTCTCGTAGCATCTCGTAAAAATTAACATAATTTACCCAGAGCGTTCCAGGCTTCTAAAACCGTCCCATAATCATAGCTTGATTAATACCGTGTTGACCTAGTACAATAAGTGTAGATAGTAACAGATATATTAGTCATTTCCGTTAATTTTTTTATATCTTCAGTTTAAGGTTATGGAGTTGGGAGTCAGGAGTTAGGAATAAAACCTTATTACCTATTGCCTGATTTTTAAACAATCCATTCTGACGCGCGTTCACCTAAGTCAAGGGGGATGCTAACTGCTTTACCAAGACGGGGACGCTCTTTGGTTTCTAGAATGAAAGTTTGCACTTGTTGTACTCCCCCTAAGGCATTGAGATAATTAGCAATGCTGTCAAGATGATCTTGGTAATCTGTTTCGCTTAAAGGGAAAGAGGCCTGTCCAAAATATTTCCACATGATTTGTAGAAATATTTTGCCCTGGGTGCGGCGAAACTGGACATCATAAGGTTGTCCCCATTTATCAATCAACAGTTGGCGTAATTCCTTTCCGGTCATAGCAATTTTGGTCAGTTGTCAGTTGTCAGTTGTCAGTTGTCAGTAGGGGCGAAGCATTTGGAAGATAAATTATCGGTCATTGCCAAAAATATTTCTCCAAATGCTTCGCCCGTACAGTTGTCCGTTGTCAGTAGGGGCGAAGCATTTGGAAGATAAATTATCGGTCATTGCCAAAAATATTTCTCCAAATGCTTCGCCCGTACAGTAGTC
>NZ_JAQMTJ010000022.1:0-4936 GCF_028330815.1 Dolichospermum lemmermannii CS-548 | reverse complement strand
TAGATTTTGATGACATTTTTGGTGATTTACTGTTTCTCAAATGCCTTTTTTCACTTTATCTGTTTGTTTTGATGCTCCCTTTGATTTTCATCTCCGTAATTTCCCTCTGTAACATTTTGGGGTGCGGAATGTGGGTTTTAATATTTAAAACAGGGAACAGGGCAGAAGCAGAGGGCAGAAGCAGAGGGCATGGGGAAAATATTTTCCACTGACAACTGACAACTGACAACTGACAACTAACCCATTACCCATTAACTACTTGCCTAACTTAATAGTGTTGCCAATTGCAGTTAAACTGTCTTCAAATAAAGCCTCACGTCCCCAGCGTTGTACTTGTTGACTTAACAACGCTTCGGCTTTTTGTTCAGAAAGAGAAGTTACTTGTTGGAACAAGCCAGACGACTGAGCGCCTCCATGAGTTTCCATTCGCATACAACCGCCAGTTTCCGAACAAATCACAGTTCCGCAATTAGCTTGAATATTAGTAGAACTCAAACGCAAACCAATTAAATCACCGATAATTTCCCCCATATCAGCAATGGGAACACCTGCTAACTCAGCTTCTATGTGTTTTTGGTCTTGAGACAGGAACTGAATCGAGGTGATATCATAATCACCGTTTTCCTGTTTATAGGAAACTGGCTGCCATTCTAAGCGATTAGCTAACCAACCCAAATACAATAAGGCTTGAGCAGCATTGCCTTTTTCATAATCAATATTGACACGATCAATTTCTCTAAGAGCAGCGCGACGATTAGGCGCATCATAAGCTTGTGCTGTTAACTCCTGCCATGCTGACAACCGCCGCCAATTCAAATCAGCCAAAGGTATACCAGATTCTACTAACTTCTGCAAGCTGAGTAAATCATCTTCTGGTGTATTAAAGTTGCAAGAGTCAACAATGACATTATTGCAAACAGACGCTAATCGCTTAAACAAAGGGTTTGCAGCATCTGGTGTAGTTTTCCACCAGAGGAACTTAGGCAAACCACCAATTAACAAAGCGGGAATCATGCCCCCAATCCGTTCTAAAGCCGCAGCAGTACCAGTGAGAGTAATATATTCACAACAGACAAGAGTGCTAGAAGATTGCTTTTGAATTGGGCAATAGGCAGAAACTTGTGCCTTTACCCCTTCATCATCCCCAGCAATGGGACATAAAGCAATGATCCGGCAAGGGTTGCGAATGGCAATTTCGTCAGCAATGGTGGGACTGGTAGGACTGAAAGTATAGCCTTTTGCTGCACCATGACTATCTCCATTCGGTCCGGTGTGCTGCTTTTGGAAATATTCTGCCCGTAAAGCAGTGAGAGTTTCTGCTGTCGCACTACCAGTTTCTGGAAGATGATGCTTTTTCTGTAATTCCTGCAATGCTGTTTTAGTTTGTGGTCCGAGAATACCATCAACCGGACCCTTATAAAAGCCTGTTGCAGTTAACAAATACTGGGTTTCTTCAGGTTCGTAAACCACCAAAGTAAATGTTGTAGCGCGGGTAGCGGCAGGTAAACCACCGTCGTCCCCCTGAATACCGTAACTTTGCCAAACTTTAGTGAGTTCCACCTCAATTTCGCTGAGAGAAACATCCTTGGGCGCTTGCAAAGAAAAAATTGTCGGTGCTTGGGAAATCATATTTGTCAGTTGTCAGTTGTCAGTTGTTAGTTGTCAGTTGTCAGTAGGGGCGAAGCATTTGGAAGATAAATTATCGGTCATTGCCAAAAATAGTTCTCCAAATGCTTCGCCCGTACAGTTGTTCGTTGTCAGTTGTTTGTTGTTTTGCTACTGACCAATGACCAAGGACTAATTAAAGTCTGCGCCAGCGGCGACCGTCTTGGTTGATTAGTAATTCTGCTTCTTCTGGTTCCCAAGTGCCAGCTTCATACTGAGGAACGGTTGCTGGATCTGCGGGTAAATCCCATACAGACAAAGCTGGTGTAACTACTTGCCAAGCTGCTTCTACTTCGTCTGCCCGTGTAAATAGAGTTTGGTCACCCATCATACAATCAAGGAAGAGGCGGTCATAGGCATCAGAAGTAGCTGTAATCCCAAAAGAACCGTAGCTAAAATCCATATCTACGGAACGGGTGCGGAAATCGCCACCGGGCATTTTCACATCAAACCGCAGGGAAATCCCTTCATTGGGTTGTATCCGCATGGTCAAAACGTTGGGGCTTGCTTGTTGAGAAGCGGAGGGGAACATTCTGGCAGGAACTTCGCGGAAGTGAATGGCAATTTCACTGACTTTTTTTGGCATCCGCTTCCCAGTTCGTAGGTAGAAAGGAACACCTTTCCAACGCCAGTTATCTACCATAAATTTCATAGCCACATAAGTGGGGGTAGTAGATTCAGGATTAACTCCTGGTTCATTTCGATACCCTTCCACTTGTTGACCTTTCATCCAGCCAGCACTATACTGGCCACGAATTGCTGATTTTGATAAATCATGAACATCTGCTAACCGGGTAGCTCGTAGCACCTTGACCTTTTCTGTGCGGATACTATCAGCATCCATAGCGTTGGGCGCTTCCATTGCCGTTAAACAGTAAAGCTGCATCAGGTGGTTTTGTAACATATCCCGGAGTGCGCCGGCGCTTTCATAATAGCCAGCCCGGTCTTCAACGCCTACAGTTTCAGCCACGGTGATTTGTACGTGGTCAACAAATTGGCGATTCCACAAAGGTTCAAAAATGGCATTGGCAAAGCGGAAAACCAGTAAGTTTTGGACTGTTTCTTTACCTAAGTAGTGGTCAATGCGATAGACTTGGTTTTCTTTGCAAAACTTTTGAACTACTTGGTTGAGGTTTTGGGCGGAAGCTAAGTCACGACCAAAGGGTTTTTCAATTACTAAACGATGTTTTTCTGGATCATCTAGCATTCCTCCTAAACCTAGCTGCTTAATAGCTTCGGGGAAGAAGTTAGGCGCGACAGAAAGGTAGAACATCCGGTTTCCCCGTGTTCCCCGTTTCTCGTCCAGTTCAGCCAATAGGGTTTTGAGTTTTTGGTATCCTGCGGGGTCATCTATATTCCCAGGACAGTAAAATAAACCTTGGGAAAAGTCTTGCCAAAGTTCGCCTAGTTCTACACCAGCATGAGCTTCTTCCATGCCTTTTTGCATCTGCTCACGGAAGTATTCATGACTCCATTCCCGACGCGCTACACCGACAATGGTGGTTTCTGCGGGAATCCGTCTTTCTCTCCGCAATTTGTATAATGCTGGGACTAACTTCCGCCAAGTTAAGTCTCCAGACGCGCCAAAGATGACAATTATTTGTGGTTCGGGCATCCCTTGCTGCTGTAAACCCGCACGCAATGGATTTTCTAATAAACTGACCATAGGATTTTAGATTTTAGATTTGGGATTTAGGATTGGGGTTTAGGTACTTATCCTTGCCAATTACCCCAATTCCCTCTACAGGTGAGAATAGCTTGACTTTACCTTTTAAAGAGTTCATGAATGACACAGGAAGGACACGGAATGATTATTGCAGGTATATAGAGTACAGAATCAGAATTTAGAATCCAGAATTTAGAATCCTCTTGTAGTGCGGGCATCTTGCCCGCTAGATATGTACCTCATAACACCGGGAAGTGCTGTATAGCTAAAGTCGGTTTTAACCGACTGTTTTTCTGTTATTTGTTCTATGTGGAACATGAGGTTTGATTTTTTAATTAATTAGAGTTTTATCTAATTACCTGTTTTGATAAAAGACATGACCTTGGCTACATTTTCTTTACTACCAATAATTAATGGTGTCCGCTGGTGCAGTTTTGTGGGAATTACATCTAAAATATCCATTGTTCCTGTAGTCGCTATACCTCCAGCTTGTTCAATTAAAAACGCTAAAGGAGCAGTTTCATACAGCAAACGTAATTTACCTTCTGGTTTTTGTAGTGTGCCGGGATAGAGAAATACCCCACCCTGTAATAAAATTCTGTGAATATCGCTCACCATTGCCCCACTGTAACGGGAACTATAACCTTCTGTGCGATGAACATAACGGATATATTCTCTAAAAGATTCATCCCATTGCCAGAAGTTACCATCATTAACGCTATAGGTGGCGGCATGATCTGGCATTTTGATATTTTCTTGACAGAGAATAAACTCACCCAAACTAGGATCAAGAATGAAGGAATGTACTCCTGTACCTATGGTATACACAAGCATGGTGCTTGGTCCATAGAGAATATATCCGGCTGCTAATTGCTTGCGTCCATTTGTAAGTAGATCCTTGGCTTCACCATCAGCATCTTCTCCTTCTTGCTGACGAATGGCAAAGATAGAACCTAAACTGAGATTGTTATCTGTGTTAGATGAGCCGTCAATGGGGTCATAAAGGAGAGTATAACGACCAATGGGGCAGTTTTCGGGGATGTAGTAGGGTTTTTCCATTTCTTCGGAAGCGAGACGACAGACTAAGCCGCTTTGCTTAAACACGGAAATAAATACTTCATTAGCGTAAACATCCATCTTTTTGACGGATTCTCCCTGGACGTTAACTTCTCCAGTAAATCCCAGCACCCCTTCCATTAAACCAGCGCGACTCAACCGACGGGCAACTAATTTACCCGCTAAAGCGATACGATTCATCAGCGCACTTAAATCCTGGGCATTTGGTCCAAAGCTTTGTAATTGCTGGAGGACGTGACGGGATAATGTTGTACAATCACGATCTAAAGCTTTATCTGTGGACAAATCTAAAGATTCTGATATTTGTGTCATGTTGTTCGCTGCTATGGGGTCATGTTCCTGCTTCTATCTTAGAAAGGGAATTTGATAACTTAAATGTGATTTTATATAAACTAAAGAATTGAATTTTTAATTTGAAGATTCTCGACTTCTTCAAGAAGTCGAGAATCTGTGTTTTTCAGTATTTTTCTCTAGATAATAAATCTTCAAAGTAGTTGACACTAAGCACGTAGAATGATACTGTGTGCC
>NZ_JAQMTJ010000288.1:0-6455 GCF_028330815.1 Dolichospermum lemmermannii CS-548 | reverse complement strand
TTCACTTTATCACACCACGTCCCTTTTAATGCTACTTATTCTCATTAAGCATCTTAATTTTTGAATTGGCTTTAGTTATTATGTACTACTTTAAGGGCTTTTTTGATCTGTGACAGTTTGGGGTGCGGAATGTGGGTTAAAAGAATGCAGAATTTAGAATTACGTTTTGCAACGGGGATTTTACCCCGACGCAAAACCCGCTGCTTGTAGAAGCAGGGGACTTTAACCCCCAAAGGTAAGTTAAAAAACCCGGATAAACCGGGCAGATGTACTTTTTGTCGGGTGTTAGCTAATGATAATTATTGGTTAATTTCACAAGTTAAAGGACAAGCTGCATAAACAGTGGTTTGGGCTTTTTCAGCTTTACCATGCAACCAACTTAACCATTTTATTTGCGTAGGATGAATACCTTTAGCTGTTAGCACTCCAGCAGCAATTAATACTGCCATAACATTAAACATTACTAAACCACCTGCCACAATTAACACGGCACTAGCCGGCATCACAGATTGTAAAACAATGGACAATAGACAGCCAACTGTAGCCATCAATACAACCAATGGAAAGCCGATGACTAACAAGCACACTGCCAATGTAAATGTCCAGATTAAAAAGCTTTTCATCATTAATAAGGAGTCGGTCTGAACTAGATTAGAGCTTTGAGCAGAAACCATGACTTTTCCTCCTAATACACAGCAAGTTTAAATTTCAGTTGTTTATCACTCGAAAGCGAATTAACTGATTTTGTTTCAGTGAAATTTAGTATATAAAACCTTAGCTCCAAAATGAGCATTTCTTTACTAAAGTTTACAGTTGATTTTTTCTACTTATGAATAAGAATTCACATATACCCACAGGTAGGGAAACGAGTTTTGGTCTATGCCTTGAGAAATATAGACTAAGGATAGATGAGAAGCAGATATTGATCCCCGCAATCTGATTACCCAGATGCTTAACATTTCTTATAAAAAACGATATTATTTCTCATAATTTATCAAAAAGTGATCAAAACAGATTGTAGATGATGGGTAATTCTTAATTTCTTTCACTTTGCCCCGCCTCTTTATCCTTAATTATCCTGTATTATTAGTTGCTAATATATTACGTAAATCCTATGAAAGACCAAGGATAATCAGTATGTGTTAAAAAATATGTATATTGGTGAATAACCCACTAAGAAGACTGCATAACAGAGGCAGGAGGAGTAGGAAGCAGGAAGCAGGGGACAGGGAACAGAAGGAAAATATTTTCCACTGACAACTAACAACTAACAACTGACAACTGACCAATTAACAAAAGTGAAGATATATGACAGAATCACAAACATTCAGAATGCCGCCACCCTTGCCAAAAGTAAAAATACAGCATCAGTCGGCAAATTTAGAAATGAACGCACCAGCACCGCCAATAATTACTACACCACCACCAATATTTCCTAATTTAAATGCGCCCACAGATGAACCTTTAGAACGGACATTGGTACAGCTTATCCAGGAAGCATTTGATGAGGGTTACTCTGATGTTCACTTGGGAGTGGGTGAAATACCCCGCTTCCGCAACCGGGGGGAAATTCTCACTACAGGTTATCCCGAAGCTGATAAACCGACTTTTATGGGATGGTTGCGGGAGATTCTCTCTGATTCTGAAATTCAAAGGTTTCAAGAACATTTAGAATTTGATGGTGCAACTCAGTACGATTTTGCCCGTGTGCGGATTAATGTGTTTGATTCCCTGCGCGGTTATGCCATGGTACTGCGGTTAATTCCTCTCAAAATTCTGTCTATGGAGCAATTGCGTTTACCACCAGTTTTTCGAGATATTTGTCATAGTCACAAAGGCTTGGTTTTAGTAACAGGTCCAACTGGTTCAGGTAAATCGACGACAATGGCAGCAATGGTTGATTATATTAATCGGGAGATGGCTAAACATATTATTACGATTGAGGATCCGGTAGAATTTGTCCACCAAAGTCGTAAGTCTTTAGTTAAACAGCGGGAAGTGGGAATGCACACCCGCAAATTTGATAATGCTTTAAAAGCAGCTTTGCGGGAAGATCCAGATTTAATTCTGGTGGGGGAAATGCGGGATAAGGAAACGGTGAATACGGCACTGAAGGCGGCACAAACGGGTCACTTGGTGATGGGAACTCTGCACACGAATAGTGCGGTCAAAACTGTTGAACGGATTCTCAATTTGTATTCAGGTGAAGAACAGGAAGCTATGCGGATAGCGCTTGCAGAATCTTTAGTAGCTGTAATTGCTCAAGGTTTATGCCGCACTACAGATGGTAAACGGGCGGCTTTCCACGATATTCTCATTAATACTGAGGCTGTTAAGGAATGGGTGAAGGATGGCAAGTATGATGAGATTGCGGAGTTAATGAAACAAGCTGGTTTTGATGGCATGGTGACAATGAATCAGTCATTGCTCAATCTTTACCAAGAAGGCCGGATTACTGAGGAAACGGCGTTAGAAATGTCGCCAACTCCTAACGAAATGGCGCAATTCCTCCGAGGTCGTGTTTAATTAACAACTGACAACTGACCAATGACTAAGTTGAATTTAGACAAATTATCTAAACCCCAGTTGTTTAAGGGTATTGCTTTGTTTACGCCTGGAGGGGATTTAATTTATTGTATTGACCCTAGTAAACAAGGACGATGGCATTTACATTTATGTGCGGCTTTGCAGGAAATCCTCGACTTACCAGAGCCGCCACATTTTTTAGTTCCTTGTTATACTGCAACTATTGATCACTGGTTAAATCCTCGAACTCAACAAGTACAAATCTTTGCGGAGGCTTATCCAGCAGTAATGCGTCATCAAGCTGTGTTGAATGCGATTTTTGAGACGGGGGATTTGGTGTGGCAATCAGCACCTTGGCAAGATGGTTTGTGCGATCGCTTGGTATTATCAACTTATCGCTCTACATTTCCTCAACTTTGGCAAGATCATGATTTAATTGTGCGTTTGGATTTGGCTGATTCTCCCTCACAGTACCAGCAACCAGTCATTAATACACAACCAGTGCTACAAAAGATCCCAGGTCCCCCAGGCTTTGTTTTGCGCTTGTTTGTGGCTGGTCATAGTGCGACTACAGAAAAAATTTTACAAAACCTGCACGAATCATTAGAGCGATCGCTAGGATATCCTTATACTCTCAAAGTCATTGATGTCCTCACCAATCCAGAACAGGCAGAAATTGATCAAGTTTCTGCTACTCCTACTTTAGTTAAGGTTTGGCCTCATCCAATTCGGCGCATGGTTGGTAATTTACATAATGCGGACAAACTTCTACAAATGTTAGCGGGACAATAGACAACTGTCTTTCAATGTTGGAGTTGGAAATTTTCAAACATCAGACCTTCTTACGAAACTAAATGCTAAACAATACGATCAAGTCCCCGATGAGTTAAATCGCTGGATATATGGTAGCAATGGTATAGTATATCAAGGGTTAGTTAACAGACGTAAAGATGAAGGCAAGTTGTTTAGCAATGGTACTTATTCTTAGACAAAACTATCTCTTGAAGAGCTTAAATCATATAGATTTATCGCTCGTAAAACGTCAATGATTGTAGGGGTTTAGCAATGCTAAACCCCTACGTCTTGTGTATAATTAGATTATGGATATAGCGTTTTCTGTAATTATGAACCTTACTTGGTTAGATAGTAATAGTTGGTTGATTGAAATTGGTGAACAGCGGATACTAATTGACCCCTGGTTAATTGGTGATTTAACCTTTAATAATTTAGATTGGTTATTTAAAGGTTCTCGGACTCAAGATCGGTCAATACCAGATAATATAAACTTAATTTTGCTTTCTCAAGGATTAGAAGATCACGCACACCCATCCACCTTAAAACAGCTTAACAAAAATATCCCCGTTGTCGCTTCCCCCAATGCGGCTAAAGTTGTCAAACAACTGGGTTATCAACAAATCATCAGTCTCAATCATGGTGAAACCTTCACCTTAAATCATCAAATAGAAATCAAAGCTTTTCCCGGTTCTCCCATTGGACCGACTTTATTAGAAAACGGCTATCTGCTTAAAGATTTAGCAAATAATTCCACACTGTATTACGAACCACATGGTTATCATTCCCCCCAACTTGAAGAAATAGCAGCCATTGACGTAGTAATTACACCAATCATTGATTTGAGTTTACCCCTACTCGGTCCGATTATCAAAGGCATGAATAGCGCCCTAGAAGTAGCAAAATCGGTAAAACCTCGATTTATGCTCCCTACCGCAGCCGGAGGGGATATTTTGTTTGCAGGACTACTGGTAAAATTCCTGCAAGCTAAGGGAACTGTAGAAGAATTTCGCACATTACTGGAAAAAAACAATTTAACAACCCAGGTAATTGCTCCTCAACCTGGTGAAAAAGTTATGGTTTGATTGACACTCTCCGGTCTAAAGACGCGGAGATTCTATAGAGAGTTTCAGTCTATATCCCTCAGTTATCCCAGTTTCAGGCAGGGTTCCTTAAATATTTGGGTTCTTGCCCTGATTTCGTTTGCCCTGGCGGGCGAAATCATATCTGACAAGCGTAACTTTCCGAGAGTCCCTCGATAGCTTTTTATGTCTTTAGTGACAATTTAATTCTATCACGAATATGGATTAAAATTTGAAATTATTTCAAATTTTCAAATTAACGTCAATGCAGGATAAAGGAAAGCCTCTAGCCTTCATCCCTTGTCTAAAGCCCAAATGTGGCTGACTCAGTCAGCCACATTTTCAAGGGTTTTCGGCGTTCTTCCTTATAATTTAAAACCAATAATAGTGTGAGGATGTTATAATCTGCGATTTAAAGGCTTGATGTAAATATATCTACATCAAGTTTTCTAAATATCTGTGTGATTAACTATGGCAAAAATTCGTATTTCCCTAGCCTTGAGTCTAGCTACCCTAGCCAGTGGTTTCTTGTTAGCCGCTTGTGAAAATCCTAATCCTTCATCATCTACCGGAAATAGTACCACCTCCCCAACAGCTACCAGTACAACCAGTGATACGAAAGGATTGAAAATTGGGAGTTTATTACCAACAACTGGTGACTTGGCTTCTATTGGACAGCAAATGGTTGGTTCAGTTCCCTTACTGGTAGACACAGTTAACGCTTGTGGGGGTGTGAATGGTGAAAAAGTCAGTTTAGTACAAGTAGACGACCAAACAGACCCTAAAGCCGGTGCTGCGGGAATGACCAAATTAGCAACTTTAGATAAAGTCGGTGGTGTAGTCGGTTCTTTTGCTAGTAGCGTTTCCACTGCGGCGGTTTCTGTGGCTGTACCCAATAAAGTCATGCTGATTTCTCCTGGTAGCACCAGTCCTGTATTTACCGACAAAGCTAAAAAAGGCGACTTTAAGGGCTTTTGGGCGCGGACTGCTCCCCCAGATACCTACCAAGCATTGGCTTTAGCCCAACTTGCTAAGAAAAAAGGTTTTAAACGAGTTTCCACAGTAGTTATTAACAATGACTATGGTGTAGGTTTTGAAAAAGCATTTGTGGAAACTTTTGAAAAATTAGGGGGAACAGTAATTAATAAAGATAAACCTATTCGCTATGATCCCAAAGCTCAAACTTTTGATACAGAAGCAACTGCGGCTTTTGCTGGCAAACCAGATGCGGTTTTAGGGGTGTTATATGCGGAAACTGGGAGTTTATTCCTCAAAGCTGCTTATCAGCAAGGTGTCACTAAAGGCGTACAAATTTTACTTACAGACGGCGTAAAATCCCCTACTTTCCCTGATCAAGTAGGCAAAGCTAGTGATGGTAAGTATATTTTATCCGGGGCAATTGGGACAGTTCCTGGTTCTAGTGGTCCAGGTTTGGAAAACTTTAATAAACTTTGGAAAGAGAAAAAAGGCGGTTCTCCTGGAGAATACGCACCTCAATCTTGGGACGCTGCGGCTTTGTTGGTATTAGCCGCTCAAGCTGCGAAGGAAAATACAGGGGTTGCTATTGCTGGTAAAATTCGGGAAGTCTCTGCTGGTAAGGGTACACCAGTTAGTGATGTTTGTGAAGGATTGAAGCTACTTAAAGCAGGCAAACAGATTAATTATCAAGGCGCAAGCGGTGATGTAGATGTTGACGCTAATGGTGATGTCATTGGTACTTATGATGTCTGGACTGTGGGTGATGATGGTAAAATCAAGGTGATTGATAAAGTTAGTCCTAAGTAAGTAATTGAGATCCTCGAGATACACAAATAACGTAGTTTAACCTTGGTCAAACAGCGTTAATTGCTGATAATTCGCTCTCTGATTGACCTTACTCGTAAGGAGAGCTTTTAGGTTCTAGAGTCTGGGGCTTAGGTAGAGTCGAGGAGGGATATTATTCCCTGCCCCTCTCTGTTAAATCTGGGCGTGCAACTTTCACTGCACCCAGCTTCCGATGTTCTTAGCTTTCGCTTTTGCTCATGTGTATGTAATCGTGGCAGCTTTCGTGGATGG
>NZ_JAQMTJ010000287.1:0-7388 GCF_028330815.1 Dolichospermum lemmermannii CS-548 | reverse complement strand
TTTGGAACGAGGGGTCAGCCTATCGCCTTAACATCAGTCTTGTTGTTCTCGAAGAGCAAAAAGCTGTTAACTGGGTAGGAAGCCTATACTTACCCGCAAGGGAAGTGTAGGTAGTTCACCTTATTAACCCTTTGACCGAAAAGACGGGACACAAGCCCCGTCCTTCCGGGACGGCTTTGTGTTAAAATTTGGTCATAGTCGCCATAGGGCATTGGGAGACTTTAAACGGACATGGAGGGACGATAAGACCACTTGTGGCTTGTTCTGGCGATGTGTCAAGTGTTTCCCCGCACCTTCAGGTCGGTGAGTATGTCAAAAATATTTACTCCTTGCTTTCAGCAGGGAAGTTGAGGATAAGATTTCTTATCCTCAATTTTTATGTAGGAGCAATACCTTGTGTATTTCTTGGGTTTCCTTGCGTCAACCCAACCTTGTATCTTAGAGGTATGTTAGAGGATAAAAGTTACTGAACTGTTAAGTTACTTTGTTTTTTTTAATCACAATTTTAGCGGAATAAGTGATAATGATCCGGTATAGTTTGTCATGGGTTTTACAGATGTACATCTGTTACCTTACATTCTTGTGAAAGTACCATCATTAAACACATTATTCACTAAAAAAATGAAAAATCAGGGTTTTCATATTTCTCGTTTATCTTTACAAACCAGCCTGACAGCTTTGTTATTAGTTGCTGGTAGTTCTACCCTCATACTCAGTCAACTTAAAGCTGGCGCTGCTCCAACTTTAACAGCCCAAGTGCCAGCCAATGGCACTGTCATTTACGTTAACTCTGCCACTGGAAAAGATACTGCCGCTAATGGAACTATAGCAGCCCCCTATAAAACCATCACTTTTGCCCTTTCTAAAGCTACAGCCGGGACAGTTGTTCAGGTTGCCCCTGGGAACTATAGTAAAGATAGTGGTGAAACATTCCCTCTTGTCCTCAATTCTGGAGTGACGCTTCAAGGTAATGAGTCTAACAAGGGTGAGGGAATCTTAATTAGCGGTGGTGGTTATTACACTAGTCGCACTTTTGCCAGACAGGATATTACACTGTTAGCGAATAATAGCACTATTATTACAGGTTTAACTTTTACCAACCCGAATTCCCGGGGAACGGCTGTATGGGTAGAATCCAGTAACCCTGTGATCAAAAATAGCACATTTATTAACAGTGTCAGAGAAGGAATTTTTGTGACAGGTACGGGAAATCCCCAAATCGAAAATAACATCTTTTTGAAAAATAAGGGCAATGGAATTTCTGTAACTAAATCTGCCCAAGGTGTGATTCGTGGCAATTTATTTCAGGATACTGGTTTTGGTGTAGCAATTGGTGGTAGTTCTACACCTTTATTAGAAAGTAACAACATTACCCAAAACACAGACGGTCTTTTTATCTCGGAAACTGCCAAACCTATCCTCCGTAAAAATTCCATTCGCGGTAATAAACGGGATGGTATTGTCGCTACTATTAGTGCAGTTCCTGACCTGGGTACAAGTGAAAATCTTGGTGGCAATCTCATCCGTGATAATGCTCGCTATGATTTGAACAATGCTACTAAAGCTAGCAAAATTGTCGCTATTGGTAACGATATTAACGAGAAGCGGATTTTTGGTGCTGTTGATTTTGTCGCGGCTAAAGTGACTACACCTCCCGATAACAATACTGGAAATACTGGAAACACTGCTTTTAAAGATGTGCAAACAGGTTACTGGGCAAAAGCTTACATTGAAGCTTTAGCTGCCAAAAATATTATCGCTGGTTTTCCAGATGGTAGTTTTAAACCCAATGAACCTGTAACTCGCGCTCAATTTGCTGCTATCATAAATAAGGCTTTTAAACCTTCAGCAACACGCCAAGGAATTGCTTTTAAAGATGTTAAAAGCAATTATTGGGCTTATAGCGCCATTCAAACTGCTTCTAGTAGTCCGTTCCTATCTGGTTATCCTGATTTAACTTTTAAGCCAGAACAACAAATTCCTAGAGTGCAAGCCTTGGTAGCTTTAGCTAATGGTTTGGGTTTAACTGCGAATGGTCAGACTGTGATTAACTTCTATACTGATGCTAGTCAAATTCCTAGTTATGCAGTTGGTCCAGTAGCAGCAGCAACTTCACGGCAATTAGTTATTAATTATCCCACTGTTAAAGAGCTTGCACCTAAGCGTCAAGCAACTAGAGCGGAAATTGCGGCTTTTGTATATCAAGCCTTGGTTAATGCTGGTCGTGTTCAAGCAATTAATTCTCCATATCTGGTAACTGGTAAGTAGGCAGGGGGCAGGGGAATATTTATCTTCCCAGTTGTCTCTTGTCTGTCATTTATTCCTGCTGTTTTCCCATTTCCAGAGAAACACCATTAACCCAATTACTCCTAGTTGGATGGCGAAATTAGGCAGTGCTTGTTCTATATCGCGTCCTGCTAGGAGTTGAAAGAAGAAAACGAATGCACCAATAAAGCCGGAAGCACCGACACCAATATAAATAAATTGCCTTAACCCCCGATAGGGTGCGGCTGCTTCGGCTTTGAGACGTTCATATTGTTGGGGGTTGAGATTTTTTGGAGAATTTTGTTCCATCATCAATAAATTATGTTATAATGTGTGACTGTGTACGCCGATGTGGCTCAGGGGTAGAGCAACTGATTCGTAATCAGTAGGTCGTGAGTTCAAATCTCATCATCGGCTTTAAGTAATATAACAAGACAAGCAACGGACTGAAAGGTTGTGTCGTGCTAACTCTGACTTTTTTGAACAATATCAGGAGAAAGCAAGGGTTTGGGGGTGTTCAGGAATTGAGGGACGCTGTGAATCAATTGCAAAATTTAGAAGAACAAATAAAATTAAAATGATTTTCTCTGTCTTCATTAAAATTAATTTTAGATTTTTCTCTATCTAAAGTAGTTACGAAAGTTAAACAGCAGATTCAAAAAATTAAGGATGAGTCAAAACAGTTTCCAACTGAAGAACAAATTCACCGCAAAATTGGTAAGGATGAAAAAGCGAAAGGTGATGCTATTTACTGGGCAATTTATAATCTTGACCTGAAAAACCCCAATAATCAGAGGGATTTTGAACATTTACCCCCAGAGCAACTGGTAACTGATATATTAGAGAAAGATCGGCGAGTTGCTGAAATTATGTCTGAGATTAAGTAAGTCGGCACGATAAAATCAATATACATTTTTTTCGTAAAAACCCTTAAATAACCTATCTATAAGGTATTTGTCGAATTTACATTTCGTTACATATGTTGATTGTTTAACGCCAACTTACTTAAAGCAATTTTGGAGCAGTAACAATGTTAGGTTTACTACAAAAGTTGAGTTGCTGGGAAGAATTAACAAGTCAATCAGCATTAGATAATGTTGATTCTGACCAAATTTTACTGATGAATGGGATTAACTGGAATATATATGAGACAATGTTACAGAGATTTGAAAATACTTCTCATTATCGGTTTAAATATTTAGAAGGTACTTTAGAAATAATGTCTCCTAGTCGTCGCCATGAGTTTGATAAAAAGCTAATTGCTTTATTATTAGAAACTTATTTTATGGAAAAGGATATTGATTTTTATCCTTTAGGTTCAACTACTTTTAGAAAGGAAGCGTCCGCTAGAGGTATTGAACCAGATGAATGTTATTGTTTTGATTCAGAAAAATCTGTTCCTGATTTGGCTATTGAGGTGGTTGTAACGAGTGGGGGAATTGATGATTTATTAATTTATCAAGGTTTGGGTGTACCGGAAGTTTGGTTTTGGCAGAATCATCAATTTTCTTTATATTTTTTGCGGGGTGATAAGTATGAGAAAATATCTAAAAGTGAATTTTTACGGGATTTAGATTTAACTCTGTTAGCAAGTTTGCTTTTGTCTGGTGAAAAACCAAAAGATTTAATCTCAAAGTTCCGTGAAAACATCCGTCGGAGTAATTCATGAATTGCCCCTACAAATATACAAATAATATGATTTATGTGCTTTTGAGTCTAAAGTCTAGTACAATGATTTGCCGAATTTACAAGTAATACTAATCGGAAGAAATAAGAGTTTTAGAGATTTATTGCCTAATCACTATATTTCCAACTCCCTGAAATATCAATTTATTATCTACAATTAATCGGTTTGCTATATCTGGAAACTGTTGCTGAAGATAGTTTTTTAATAAATGACTATCACCACCAGTTATCACAATCTGACTATCAGGAAATAACCGCCACCAAGCCTCAATAAAATCCTTTATCCCACTTAATAAAATGTAAATTACTCCACTTTGAATTGCATCTGATGTATTTATGGCAAAACGTGGTGGTAAAGATGTCATTATCCTAGTTTCTAATAATGGTAATTGTCCGGTTTTTTGTCCTAAACTGGCAAATTGTAACCCTAAACCCGGCAAAATTGCCCCACCAACCAAACATTGATGATTGTCTGCACCTGTAAAAGTCAATGCTGTACCCGCATCAATTACTAATGCGGGAAATCCCCAAGTTATTCCCGCACCCCATACCGCTAAAGCCCGATCAATTCCTAGCGTGGGATACATTCCCCCTAATGGTACATCTTCCAAAGTAATCAGACGCAAATGGGGGTAAATTTGCCAAAGTGCGGTTTGACTGGGAACGACAGAAGCGAGAATCAGAGGGATAGGATCATCTGGGATAATGGGAAGATTGGTAGGTAGAGAAATCGCTGTCAACCAATTATCTAAGGTTGGAGATTCAGCTAATTTTTGAATAACAGATGCAGATAGATGAAATGTGTCCCCAGTTGAGTATAATATCTTATCTATGAACAATGCCCAATGGAGGCGGGAATTACCGACCATTAATACTAAAGAAAGATGCTGTTGCTCTTTTAAGGGCAGATGATTTCTCACACTTTTAATTTTCTCAACTTAGTTATAGGTTTTTTCCTGAAAATATGGCTGGGAAATTTGCGGTAATGTATAGTGTAACTGCTGTACAGGAGTCAGGAGCAGAAATCAAAAAATTCTTTCCCTCGCGTTGCTCCCTACCTCTTCCCTTATTCTCTCAGAAAGCATTAAAATACATGAAGTAAATAGCTTTCACTTTGGTTTGCTTTAAGCAAAAATGGTATATGACTGACGTTCCCGCTGCTCGCATTCGTAATTTCTGTATTATTGCTCACATTGATCACGGGAAATCTACTCTCGCGGATCGTTTACTACAGGCGACTGGGACTGTAGAAGATCGACAGATGAAAGAGCAGTTTCTTGATAACATGGATTTGGAACGGGAGCGCGGCATTACAATTAAGCTGCAAGCTGCCCGGATGAATTATACTGCCAAGGATGGTCAGCAGTATGTTCTGAATTTAATTGATACTCCTGGACACGTAGACTTTTCCTATGAAGTGTCGCGCTCTCTAGTGGCTTGTGAAGGGGCATTATTAGTTGTGGATGCGTCCCAAGGTGTAGAGGCGCAAACTCTCGCAAATGTCTATTTAGCCCTAGAGAATAATCTAGAAATTATCCCAGTTTTAAATAAAATTGATTTACCAGGGGCAGAACCAGAACGAGTAATTGGCGAAATTGAAGAAATTATTGGTTTAGATTGCAGTGGCGCAATTTTGGCTTCAGCGAAGGAGGGAATTGGGATTGCGGAGATTTTAGAAACAATTGTCGAACGAGTTCCCCCACCTGTTGACACTGTAAATGAGAAGCTGCGGGCGTTAATTTTTGATAGTTACTATGATAGTTACCGGGGTGTAATTGTTTACTTCCGGGTCATGGATGGAACTGTGAAAAGAGGCGATCGCATCTACTTAATGGCATCTGGTAAAGAATTTATCATTGATGAATTAGGCATTCTCGTGCCAACACAAAAGCAAGTGGAAGAACTTCATGCTGGGGAAGTAGGATATTTAGGAGCATCAATTAGAGCCGTAGCTGATGCCAGAGTAGGAGATACCATTACCCTATGCAAAAACAAAGCGACTGAAGCCTTGCCTGGTTACGCAGAAGCAAATCCCATGGTATTTTGTGGGATGTTCCCCATAGACGCAGATCAGTTTGAAGACCTGCGAGAAGCTTTAGAAAAACTGGAACTCAATGATGCTGCATTAAAATATGAACCAGAAACCTCTAGCGCCATGGGTTTTGGTTTCCGTTGTGGGTTTTTGGGATTACTGCACATGGAAATCGTCCAAGAACGTTTAGAACGCGAGTATAACCTAGATTTAATCATTACCGCACCATCGGTA
The DNA here is from genome assembly GCF_028330815.1 of Dolichospermum lemmermannii CS-548. Lineage (NCBI taxonomy): Bacteria > Bacillati > Cyanobacteriota > Cyanophyceae > Nostocales > Aphanizomenonaceae > Dolichospermum > Dolichospermum lemmermannii. The sequence goes on along the minus strand of NZ_JAQMTJ010000287.1, from coordinate 1,171 downwards.
GTTTACAAAGTTGTCACCAACAAAGGTGAAGAACTGTACATTGATAATCCTAGTCGCTTACCTGAACCGAATGAACGGGACAGAATCGAAGAACCCTATGTCAAAGTCGAAATGATTACTCCAGAAACCTACGTCGGTTCTTTAATGGAGTTGTCGCAAAATCGTCGGGGAGTCTTCAAAGATATGAAATATCTCACCCAAGGACGGACTACACTAACGTATGAGTTACCTTTGGCTGAAGTTGTCACCGACTTTTTTGATCAAATGAAATCTCGTTCTCGCGGTTACGCCAGTATGGAATATCATCTGATTGGTTACCGAGAAAATCCTTTGGTGAAATTGGATATTCTGATTAATGGTGATCCAGTGGATTCCTTAGCGATGATTGTCCACAGAGATAAAGCCTACAATGTCGGTAGAGCCATGGCGGAAAAACTCAAAGAACTAATTCCCCGTCATCAATTCAAAGTCCCCATTCAAGCTTCTATTGGCTCAAAAGTTATTGCCAGTGAAAGTATATCAGCGATGCGGAAAGATGTCTTGGCTAAATGCTATGGTGGCGACATCAGCCGGAAGAAGAAACTGTTGAAAAAGCAAGCCAAAGGTAAAAAACGGATGAAGTCTATAGGTACGGTGGATGTACCCCAGGAGGCTTTTATGGCTGTGTTGCGGTTAGATAAGAGCTAATTCCCAGATTTTTGGTTTATTGCTAAAAACTCGCCTGTATGCAATCGTGAGGGAAATTACAGGCGAGTTTATTGTGAAAATCAGGCAAAAAATGGGTAATACAGCAGATTTCGCTCTAATGAGGTACAAACTTGAATTATGAAACCCTTGTAGTGCGGGCATCTTGCCCGCTACTGTAGGTAAGCAGAGGATCTTCTCGTCACTAATTAACTAATAGCAAAATAGTTCTTCCTTATCAATTTCATGATAACATTTTTAAAATTGTTTGTCAACACAATAAAATCACTTTTTTCCCGTTGGCGTTTTTGCGTTTTTTAGCGAAACATTATGGGGTGGTGATGTAAGGAAGGAGGAAGGAGGAAGCCAGGGAGAGAAGCCAGGGAATAAATTCCCTGTCTTATAGCTAAAGTCGGTTAAAACCGACTGGGGGGTTCAAAAATTATTGGAGATGTCTATTGAATTTACGTTTTGTCCAAACACCAAT
>NZ_JAQMTJ010000286.1:0-4574 GCF_028330815.1 Dolichospermum lemmermannii CS-548 | reverse complement strand
TAAGTAGAACGGCTTGAATAATTCAAAGTTTGTAGTGAGGAATTTATTCCTCATTTGAGGGCTGAAGCCCTTACTACGAAATCATCTCCAGATTTCTTACATTACTTAATCTACTTTGATTTATTTTCGTCTACTTACTTAGTATTGGACAATTAGAGTTAATTAATCAACGGTTTCCCGATGGTGTTATAATTCCACAAGCTGTGTGGAAAGAAGTTGTGGAGACAGGTATAGGAAGATTTGGCGCAGAACAAGTAGCAAAAGCTTCATGGTTAACTATTTTACCAGTTAGTAATATTGCTTTAGTATCGTTATTAAAATTAGAGTTAGATGAAGGTGAATCAGAAGCAATAACCCTGTTTATTGAACAACCTAGTCAAGCTATTTTACTTGATGAGAAAAGTGCTAGACGAGTTGCAAAACAAATGAATTTACCAGTATTAGGTACAGTAGGAATTTTGATTTGGGCTAAACAAAATGGGTTAATTCCTAATTTAAAAGAACAACTGGATTCTTTACAATTTGTTGGCAAGTTTCGTTTAAGTAATTTAATTTATCAAGAAGCTATTAAAAAAGTTGGTGAATAGTGTAAAAAATTGTTTGGTTTCCTTGCGTCAACCCAACCTACATGACTAAATCTTGATGACGTTCCTGATTAATAATATCAAAAATTTCATCAATTTCTGTATCATCTTTCCATAAACCAATAACAGTTTCTAACTCTTGCCATTTGGGTTGTTTAATTATTAAGTTATCTGGTATTTCTATGGAAATTTCCACTCCATCAGGTAGAAGAATTTTATCTAATATTTGATCTAATAATTCTATTGTGTTACCTTTGATAATTCTTTGTATTTTCATGATTTATTCCTTCATTAAATATCTAAGTTATGATTCATTTTAACCTAATATTTGAAAGTTTAATACAACCTATTTACTAAATAAGTATATGTTAGCATCCACATATTTAGATACTTTGCAATGAGCGATCGCTCTTGAGTTTCTTCTATCTCTACTATACCAGGAATTGAGATGATCGCTTGGTCTAACAACTTTCCCCTGACAGCTTACCCTGCTTTAGACAAAATTCTACTGTTTCTGAAATATCAAGAGATTTTGAGGTATTACCAGCACGAATGTAGAGTTCTGATTTTTTATCTTTACCTTGCATAATAGCTATTATATCTGATTTTCTGACATCAATTGCACAGACTACTTTACTTTCGATTGTCTCAAATCTAACTTTAACTAATAACATAAAGCTAGAACCGATGTATTTGCAAATCAGATTTACAATTGTCTGCTCAAATTGATCTAGAGAACCTTTGGAAAGTATAGCCAAATCTTGCTCTAAACCAAAAATATTACCATCATCTTCAACTCCAATAATTAGCGTTCCTCCTTCAGAATTGAGAAAAGCAGCAATAGTTTTGAGGACACTAAATTTCAAATCCTCATTTTTACGATTTTGTCTAACATCCCATTGTAAAGTGCTTTTGTATTCTAATTTCGGACTTTCCGGTAACTTTATAAGTTGAGAAATTGGTTGTAAATCACCTATTTTTCTAATAGTAGTTGAAAACCGTCTTAATTTTTGTTCTTCAAGTAATGCGTTGAGGGTATCTTCATTATCTGCTGTTTCAATTACAGTTTTATTAATGACAGCAATATATTTACCCCAATAGTCTTTTTCTAAAATTTCCAGATTTTCAATTATCCACTGTTCATTATGTACATTACCCCAACGATTAAAATAGGTAATAGCTTCTTGGATAGAATCGTGGACAGCATCAAAAACATTACCCTGCATATTTTTAGAAAAATAGTCCCATACTGCCGATTTAAAAGCATTCCGGCAATCTATCACACTGTCGTTAGCCGTGAGGATAATCACCACTGATGAAAGATTGCGTGCTTTTACCTCTTCCAAAATCACAAATCCACTGTTATCTTGCTCCATTCGCATATCAGCAATTATGACATCAAAAGGATCACATAACTTTTCTGTTGCTTGAACTACACTAGAAGCCGTCTCAATATGACGATAACCGTAATCATTTAACCACTCTACAAGTTCACTGAGGTAACGAGGATTATCTTCTACCAGTAGCAAATGAATATTTTCAGTCTGCATAATTCTATAACTTTGACGACTTGAAGAAAGGACACAAACTAAATTATACTATTTTCTAGTATAAGCCTATAGTGAGACTGATACCCAGATCCCCGACTTCTGACATCAATTTATAATTTGTGGACAAAATCAATCAAAGAAGTCGGGGATCTTATCACCCCACCTAAATTTTTACATTTTCGCTTTTTGTATAAGGAATATAGATTTTAAATTTAGCTCCTTTCCATCCAGTTTCTTGGATGTATCCGTTCATCTGTGTTAATGTTTTACGGATGATGAATAGTCCCAACCCACTACCATAACCTTCATTAGCTGTAGTTTTTAGAGGTTGAAATATCCAATCTTTTTTATCTGGGGGAATTCCTTGACCATTATCATTAAACTCAATTAATAGATATTTTTGCTCACCCGGAATAGTAGCACCACGAATTCCCGCAGGATTGATAATATCGTGTGTAGACATAGAGATGTTTAAATCTAGTTTTTTAGGATTGTGTTTGAGAGAATTTTCTACTAATTCATTTAAAATACTTTTGATCTTCTCTTCATCACCATTAAACTCTAAATCACCATTTTCAATATCCAGATTAATAGAAGCATTATCAATATGAGGGTTAGCTTCCCATTTTTCAAATAGTTTTTTGATTTTAAAGTGATGATTTTTTATTTTGATACCTTCATTAATGGCTTTGAGATCGCTAAGAGCAATTTGAGTAAATTCTAGTTGTGTTAATAGTTTCTCAAATTGCTTATAGTGAGGATCATCAACAGCAAGTTTCCTCATTGCACGTCTAGTTTTAGATTCAATAATGGCCAACTGATTATTAACAAAATCAGAAATATCGTGAGCAGTTTTGGAAATAATTTCGAGAATTTGCTCGTATTCATCATTAGAAATAGTGGAAATTTGGGATTTTTCTAATGCTCGACGACGATTGACTTCCTCAAGTACATCTTCAATATCATTAATAATACCTGTAAGCAGGGGATCTTCTGCTAGAGAAAAACGCAAAATCCGGTAAGCAATCCCCTTGAGAATGCTGATTTCATTAGCAATTTTATGATAAATTGCTCGATTTAGTATTTCGGTATCATTCACACTACTTTGGTAATCAGATTTGACCAGTTTAAAATAATCTTTTTCACTTAAATTAAGCGTCAACATTTCCAGTGCTTGAGAATAGCGTGGTGATTCCTCAGCAATTTGTTGTAACATCTTAACAGCAGTTTCATTATAAGGATTATGAGCGAGAATACTTCTAGCACTAGATAGTATTGACTTCTCTTTATCATCTGAGTTAGCAATTGCTAAGTTAAAATATTTATTTCCCTGTTCTTGCAATTTAAGACCATAGTAAAGTCTTCCTAAATTGATATGAATAACATTTACATAATATTGCGGTAGGCTATCAAAATCTATTGCTTCAAGTTGAGATATGGCATCTCTGTATTTACATAACTCCTCTAGACATTTAGCGTATATAAAAGATATATAATTATCAGACTTTATTTGTAAATATCGCTCAAAAATCTCACAAGCTTTTTCATAATTTCCAGATTTTGCTAATGCTTCTCCATACCTAGTTAATGTTATTAAATCATTAGGCTTGATTTGTAAAGAATGTTCAAGAATCTTACAAGCTTTCTCATAATTTCCAAATTCTGCTAATGCTTTTCCATAGCTAGTTAATGCTATGATATTATCGGGATTAATTTGTAAAGAACTTTCAAAAATCTCACAAGCTTTCTCATAATTTCCAGATTCTGCTAATGCTTTTCCATAGCTAGTTAATGCTATGATATTATCGGGATTAATTTGTAAAGAACTTTCAAAAATCTCACAAGCTTTCTCATAATTTCCAGATTCTGCTAATGTTTTTCCATAACTATTTAATGCTATGATATTATCAGGATTAATTTGTAAAGAACTTTCAAAAATCTTACAAGCTTTCTCGTAATTTCCAGATTCTGCTAATGCTTTTCCATAGCTAGTTAATGCTATGATATTATCAGGATTAATTTGCAAAGAACTTTCAAAAATCTTACAAGCTTTCTCGTAATTTCCAGATTCTGCTAATGCTTTTCCATAGCTAGTTAATGCTATTAAATCATTAGGATTAATTTGTAAAGAACTTTCAAAAATCTCACAAGCTTTCTCATAATTTCCAGATTCTGCTAATGCTTTTCCATAGCTAGTTAATGCTATGATATTATCGGGGTTAATTTGTAAAGAACTTTCAAAAATCTCACAAGCTTTCTCATAATTTCCAGATTCTGCTAATGCTTTTCCATAGCTAGTTAATGCTATGATATTATTGGGGTTAATTTGTAAAGAACTTTCAAAAATCTCACAAGCTTTCTCATAATTTCCAGATTCTGCTAATGCTTTTCCATAGCTAGTTAATGCTATGATATTATCGGGATTAATTTGTAAAGAACT
>NZ_JAQMTJ010000285.1:0-10513 GCF_028330815.1 Dolichospermum lemmermannii CS-548 | reverse complement strand
CTTATAATTATTTCTTGAATATCTCCTTTCACTTATTCATTGACCTCTCCAGGTGGTGTGCATTCTTATTGCTTCTTATTGAGAATAGATATTGATGACATATTTGGTGATTTACTGTTTCTCAAATGCCTTTTTTCACTTTATCTGTTTGTTTTGATGCTCCCTTTGATTTTCATCTCCGTAATTTCCCTCTGTAACATTTTGGGGTGCGGAATGTGGGGTACATCAATTAGTGACGACAATTCGCGGTCAATTACGAGCTAATATGAGTGCCGTAGACTGCATTCGGAACGCCTTTCCTGGGGGTTCTATGATTGGCGCACCTAAGATTAGAACCCTGGAAATTATTGATCGATTAGAGCAAGAAGCACGGGGCGTATACTCAGGGGCAATCGGCTTTTTGGGTTTGAATGGTTCAGCCGATTTAAATATTGTCATTCGTACCGCTGTCCTGACCCCAGAACAAACTTCGATTGGTGTTGGCGGTGGTATTGTGGCACTTTCTGATCCCCAAATGGAGTTTCACGAAATAATGCTGAAAGCTAAGGCATTGATTCAGGCAATGATGATCACAATAAATGGAAGCAATTATCAAAGCATTGTGGCAAGCCCTAAGTGCGAACAATTTACAACAGGGATATGTGCGTTTACGGATCTACCACCTGCTATTTGTATTCCCCTCAATAATTGGGGGGGAGTGCCAACATTGATAACTAAGATTTTACGTCAAAATCGCGCCACCCATTAACCGCTCATACCTATACTTCAACTCATCCTGCATTAATGGCCAACGCGCTAAACTTGCATCCATCTCAATCACCTTTTCCGCTGCTTGTCGTGCTAACAGCAAAATGTCCTCATCTTCCACCAAACTAGCCAAAGTAAAATCCGCTACACCTGATTGGCGAGTTCCCATCACTTCTCCAGGACCGCGAAACCGCATATCCATTTCCGAGATAAAAAAACCATCTTGGGACTGTTCCAACACCTTCAAGCGTTGTTGAGCATCAGGACTTCTAGAACTACTCATTAATAAACAATAAGATTGCGCTGCACCCCGTCCTACACGACCCCGTAATTGGTGCAATTGTGATAAACCAAATCTTTCCGCGTGTTCAATCAGCATCACAGTGGCATTAGGAACATCCACTCCCACCTCAATCACAGTGGTAGAAACGATAATTTGAGTTTCATTATCGCGGAATTTGTGAATTGCTGCTTCTTTTTCGGCTGCAGTCATGCGTCCATGCAATAACCCAATTCGAAAATCAGGAAAAACACTTTCTTGTAACTTTTGATGTTCATCTACAGCCGAACGTAAATCTAATTTTTCCGATTCTTCTACCAAAGGCAAAACTATATAAACTTGTCTACCTTGGGCAACTTCTCGACGGATTAAATCGTAAGCCTGGGGACGTTGTTGACCACTTAACATTGTGGTTTTAATTTGTTGTCTTCCCGGTGGTAATTCATCAATTTGGCTAACATCTAAATCCCCATGTACAGTTAATGCCAAAGTCCGAGGAATGGGCGTAGCTGTCATGGTTAAAACATGAGGTTGTTCGCCTTTTTGCTGTAACTTTGCCCGTTGTTGTACCCCAAAACGATGCTGTTCATCTATGACAACTAAGCCCAAACGTTGAAAATTAACTTTATCTTGAATTAAGGCATGAGTCCCGACTAATAAAGGTAGCTCACCTGTTTCTAACTGAGAATGAATTTCTCTCCTTTTGGCTATTTTTGTCGAACCTGTTAATAATTCAACAGGCAAATGTAGTAAGTTAAACCAACTAACTAACTTACGATAATGCTGTTCTGCTAATACTTCCGTGGGAGCCATTAACGCCGCTTGATAACCTGATTGAATTGCTGCCAAAATAGCAATAACAGCAACCACAGTTTTCCCTGAACCAACATCACCCTGAACTAAGCGATTCATGGCTACAGGTTTTTGTAAATCGGTGAGAATTTCATTAACAACTCGTTGTTGTGCGCCGGTCAGTTGAAAAGGGAGAATTTCGTTAAATTCTTCTAATAATTTACCTGTGGGTGCAAGTATGGCACTAGTTTGAATTTCTCGCGCTTTTTTTTGCCGTTGCAATAAGCCCAGTTGCAAGTAGAAAAATTCATCAAATACTAACCGACGACGAGCGATTTTTAAGGAGTCACTATCTTTAGGAAAATGAATATTAGGAATTGCATCTTTCAATTCCATCAAAGCATATTTTTCCCGTAAACCTTTAGGTAAAGGATCTTTTAAATTCACTGCTGCTGTTAAAGCGATCATCATTGCCTGTCTGACTGTATTAGCCATTACTCCTTCAGTCAGGGCGTAAATGGGAACAACTCGCCCAATAGTGAGAGAATCAATGGTATCTCCTGGATTTGCCAAAACTTCCAATTCTGGGTTATCCAAAGTTAAACCATATTTACCACCTTTTACTAATCCACAAGCTGCTAACATACTACCTACAGGATATAGGCGTTTTAAACTTTCTTGCCAACCACGACTACTAAAACGCGCACCTGCATAAAAACGGGTAACTTTAATTTGTCCAGTATTATCTTTGAGGATTAATTCTAAAATTGATAATTTCTTATTTTTAGGACTGGTGAAAAAATTAAACCGTTTTACCGTCGCTATGATAGTTACTGTTTCTCCTCCTGCCAACTCACTAATATTTACTTGACGGGCATAATCAATATGATCACGAGGATAATAAAATAGTAAATCACGGACTGTATATAAATTTAATCGCCCTAAATTCTCGGATTTTCTGATGCCAATTTCTGGTAAATCTCTCAGTTGTTTATCCAGTGTTGGTGCTAGTCTTTTACTAACTTCGGCAACAATTGGAGTTGTGGGATGTTGATTTTTAGATTCGTAATTTATTTGAGGTCCTTCTGTTTCTAGTTCTTGTTGAAGTTGATTTAGATATCTTCTAACTTCTGCTACTAAATGTTGTCTTTCTGGTAATGTTAAATTTGGATAATTGGCAAATTGCATTCCTACTTGATGCCAGCGGAGTCTTTCTTTTGGTGGTAAAGCAGTTGGGAAATTACCAAAAGTCAAACAAAGAAATTCACTAAAGCGATATTGCTTACCTACTAAATCTATAAAGCCTTTTTCTGCCTCAAATGCTAAGGCTTTATGTAATCTTATCCAATCGGGCATTTCATTAGTCATTGGTTAATTGTCAGTTGTCGGTTGTTAGTTGTTAGTAGGGGCGAAGCATTTGGAAGATAAATTATCGGTCATTGCCAAAAATAGTTCTCCAAATGCTTCGCCCGTACAGTTGTCAGTTGTCAAGGGAGTATGTAGTTTTAATAGATATATATTTTCAATAACCTATACAGGTTCTAATTTTTAATTTTGCACTTTTCATTCCGCCCTGCGGTACTAATCCTCAAACCAACTGGCACGCCAAGCGGCTTCAGCTTCAGCAATTTTAAGTTCTCGTTGTCTTTTTTCATATTCTCGTCCGAGTTTATTCAATTGCATTAAAATATTACGAACTGCCTTGCGTTCTGACAATAGTGTTGCTTCAGCAAATTCTATTTCTCCTAGTCGTAAGTGAATAGCCATAATCTGAGTGAGGCTAGAATCTTCGGAATCTTCCTCATTACTAATTTCTATGACTAAGTTTAATAAATTGGGAGGGCTGGGCATCATATTACTAGAAGCTTCTGAAGAAGCAGCAGCAGCGGTGGCAGCGACTAAAATCGGTTCTGGTAGTTTTTTGGGTAAAACCCCTGTTTTTTGGATGAAGATATTAGCTGATTGGGAGACTTTTTTTAAAGTTTCTTGAATCTCTTCTTCTAAATTTTGTTGCCATTCAACTAGTTCTATGGGGTTAGAAGGATCTAATGCTTGAGGTTGTTGTTCGTTTTCTTCGTTTTCTTCGTTTTCTTCTTCCTCCTCAATTTCTACAACTGCTTCTGTTTGGGTAACTTCTGGAGGTTGAATATAACTAATTAATTCTTTAGCGGCTTGTTGACTTAATTTACGAAGGCTTTGTTGTAATTTTTGCCGTTGATTTAGTGATAAGTTCAGAAATTCATCAGGATACCCTTGGGTACACAGGTAATAACTAGCCAAAATCAATTGTTTTTGTAAGGCTGATCCCAAGGTATTTATATATTTAGTATAGGCTAAATTGAGTTCGTGAGCGATCGCCCTAATCGCCTCTTTTAATTCAGTAATGTCTTTTTCTATCCGTTCAATTGCTCTTGTCATAACTTTAAGCTAATTAGTTGTCGGTTGTCAGTTGTCAGTTGTTGGTTGTTAGTACGGGCGAAGCATTTGGAAGATAAATTATCGGTCATTGCCAAAAATAGTTCTCCAAATGCTTCGCCCGTACAGTTGTTAGTTGTCAGTTGTCAGTTGCTTTCTGTAGTACAAATATACGGATTTTGAATAAATAATCATCATTTAAATAAAATACAGGCCACGCAGAACGCGCTGGCCTGTAAATGGGAATAGTTATTAGTCAAAAATAAAAGTCCATAATCAACAACCAATTATTAAGTATATATTCTTAACAACTGACCACTGACAACTGACCACTGACTAATCACAAAATTACTTAGCACCCATTTGGGCAGCAACTTCATCAGCAAAGCTCATTTCGTTCTTTTCAATGCCTTCACCGAGTACATAGCGCACAAAGCGACTAACTTGAATTTCTTCGCCAACTTTGGATTTTACTTGTTTCACCAATTCTTCTACCGAAATACTTTGATCACGGATATAAGGTTGATCTAGTAAAGTCATTTCTTTGAGGCGCTTATCAATTCTACCTTGAACAATCTTTTCTTTGATGTTCTCTGGTTTATTGCCTAAGTCGTCCTTACCCATTTCGATGTCTTTTTCTTTGGTGACAATTTCGGCAGGGATTTGGTCTACGCTAACGTATTCAACGTTGGGACAAGCGGCAACTTGCATTGCTGCATTTTTAGCCAAACTTTGGAACTCTTCATTAGCAGCGGCTGAAGCACTTTGAGCGGTCAATTCCAATAATACACCAACACGACCACCAGTATGAATATAGCTATCTGCTATTCCTGGTGTATCAGTGGTGAGAGAGAAATTCACAAAGCGCCGAACTTGAATATTTTCACCAAGAGTTGCAATTGTTTCTTTGATGAATTCATCAACAGTGACACTGGACTTTTCAAGATAGGGTTGAGCCAATAAAGACTCTACACTATCAGTGGTTGCAGCTTGTTGTGCCAAGTTCTTAACCAAGGCTTTAAAAGCGTCGTTACGGGCAACAAAGTCGGTTTGGCAGTTTACCTCTATGAGTACACCTACCTGACCACCGGGCTGAATGTAAGTGTCTACTAGACCTTCTGCGGCGATGCGAGCGCTTCCTTTGTCAGCTTTAGCAATACCTTTTTGCCGTAGCCAGGTTATGGATTCTTCGACATCGCCATTATTTTCCTTCAGTGCCTTTTTGCAGTCCATCATGCCAGCACCGGTTTTTTGGCGTAGCTCTTGGACGAGTTTTGCAGATATTTCCGCCATATTGCCTCAATTCTTAACTTGACAGATACAAATATTATTCAAGATTATCAGACGATCAGGACTCATTTGAAAATCATTTAAGAGACTTCCAATCAAAAAAAATATCCCAATCTGTAGTATGGATGTAGGGGTAAAGCGCAGTCCCTTGAAGCCAGGGAATAAATTCCCTGTCTAAAAGCTAAAGTCGGTTAAAACCGACTATTTTAGCGTAAATAGGATAATGATTGACTTTGAGTTAACCAAAGTGCGTTAAAACGCACTTTAGCTTTTACACCGGAACTTAAGTTCTGGGCGGGAATGTTGCAGCCAAACAAATAAGTTATCCCTAGCCTAAGTTGACACCAATGAGAGATGCTAAACCCCTACTTGTTTGCCAGACTACTTATGCTTCGCCTTCAGATTCAGTGCTATCACTTTCATCATATTCATAATCTTCGTCAGCATAATCATCGTAATCTTCTTCTGCTTCTAGTTGACCGTGACGGCCTTCGTAGATAGCATCTGCTAATTTACCAACAATTAGCTTAATGGATCTGATTGCGTCGTCGTTGGCTGGGATAGGAATATCCACAACGTCTGGATCACAATTTGTATCCAACATGGACACAATGGGAATACCTAATTTTTCGCATTCTTGAACTGCGTTATATTCCCGCTTCTGGTCAACAATAACCACGATATCGGGAACTTTCCTCATGTTTTTAATGCCGCCCAAGTATTTTTGTAGCTTCGTCATTTCCCGACGCAGCATAGAGGCTTCTTTCTTTGGCAATAAATCCAGTGCGCCGGTTTCTTCTCTCCGCTCTAAATCTTTGAGACGCTCGGCTCTGGTTTTAATCGTTGCCCAGTTGGTGAGCATTCCACCCAACCAACGTTGGTTAATGTAGTGAGAACCACAACGGAGGGCTTCTTGGGCAATAATTCCGGCTGCTTGGCGCTTAGTACCAACAAACAGGAATTTTTTACCTTGCTCGGATTGGGTCCGCATATAATTATACGCGTTATCCATCAACTGGGCTGTTTGTACCAAGTCAATGATATGTACACCATTTCGTGAGGTGTAGATATAAGGAGCCATTTTAGGGTTCCAACGTCTGGTCTGGTGACCAAAGTGAACACCTGACTCCATCATTTGAGCCAAGGAAACTACTGGCATATTTTGTTACTCCTATTCGGGTTAAACCTCCATCTAGGTGCATTTCTCAATTTAAGAAACACCCGAATTCCCAGATGTGCGGATTTTAGACAACTGTACTAGGGTAACACAAATATATTGAATTTTGTGGTGAACTGGGATTTTTTATTTTCCGTATCATTATTTTAAGGATACTGAAAGAGCTAAAAATCATGCTAATTTAGTAATATAGTTAACATTTGATTACGATAAAAAACTATATGAATACGATTTTAATTATTGAAGATGAAGTTCAAATCAGAAACAATCTTAGGCAGATATTGCACTTGTCAGATTTTGATACATTAGTTGCAGAAAATGGGTTACAGGGTTTAGAGTTGGCTAAAGATAAACATCCTGATTTGATAATTTGCGATTTAATGATGCCTGAGTTAGATGGCTATGATGTATTAACTCAACTGCGTCAGCATAGTGATACTGCAACAATTCCTATAATTTTCTTAACTGCTAAATCAGAGTGGTCAGATTTACGTAAAGGGATGGAACTTGGTGCTGATGATTATTTAACAAAGCCTTTTAATTCTAATCAATTATTGCAAGCGATCGCTACCAGACTGAATCAACAAGCAATATTTGAGCAAAAAACTCAGGAAAAATTGGATAATTTACGCAGTTCTATTACTAATTCACTACCCCATGAAATTAATACCCCTCTCAGTCATATTATAGGAATATCAGAATTATTGACGGCAAACTATGGAGAATTTGACCAGGCAGAAATATTAGAAATGCTACAATATATTCATAAAGCTGGTCAACGCTTGCATAGATTAACTATGAATTTTATCATGTATGCAGACCTGGAGTTATTAGCATCTAACCCGGAAAAAGTAGCAGCACTGAGAAATAATGGAGTTAAAACTTTTGTCACATCAATAGTTGAAAGTGTAGCTGGGGAAATTGCCAAAAAAGCTGATAGAGAAGCTGATTTAACGATTGATATCTCAGATGGTATGGCGCAAATATCTCCTGCAAAAATAGCTAAAATTACTGAAGAAATAATTGAGAATGCCTTTAAATTTTCTCTGCCTAATACACCAGTGAAGATTGTCGGAAATAGTCATAATAATGCCTTTCATTTGTATGTAATTGACTATGGACGTGGTATGACTCAGGAGCAAATTAATAATGTTGGGGCTTATGTCCAATTTGAACGTAAAATGTATGAACAACAAGGTTCTGGTTTAGGATTATTAATTGCTAAAAGATTGGTAGAACTACATGGAGGAAAGTTTTCCATTGAGAGTATCTATGGGGCGCAAACTATTATGAGAATTGTGCTTCCTCAGCCGAAATTTTAAGAAATTCTGGTCATAGACTTGACTAGAAAAGCAAGAGAGAACATTGAGAATATATTCAAAGCTATATCGAACATTTTGGGAAGGGAACAGGGAACAGAAGAAGATGTCAGGGTTTTCAGCATTTTCCCTATAATGGAAATTGTGGATTTGTGGAGATATAGAAAAAAATGACTAAGCTACGGGTGGGTTTACTGTTTGGTGGACGTTCTGGAGAACATGAAGTTTCAATAATTTCGGCACGGGCGATCGCTCAAGCCCTCAGTTTAGAAGAAAATGCTAATAAATACGAAATTTTGGCTTTTTATATCCAAAAAGATGGTGTTTGGCAAGCAGGAGAAGTTGCACAACAAGTTTTAACATCTGGTGTTCCCCAAGAAATCCCCTCCATAACCCCTAATTTATGGCAATTCCCGTCCGAAACTGCCCAAGTTGAGCTTTGGTTTCCCGTTCTTCACGGTCCCAATGGCGAAGATGGTACAATTCAAGGTTTATTGACTTTAACCCAAGTTCCCTTTGTTGGGTCTGGGGTATTGGGTTCAGCAATGGGAATGGATAAAATTGCCATGAAAATGGCCTTTGCCCAAGCGGGACTACCTCAAGTAAAATATAAAGCTGTGACGAGGGCGCAAGTTTGGTCAAATGCTTGTGTATTTCCCAAATTGTGTGATGAAATTGAAGTTGCATTAGGCTATCCCTGTTTTGTCAAACCTGCTAATCTAGGTTCATCGGTAGGAATTGCTAAAGTGCGATCGCGTCAAGAATTAGAAACAGCTTTAGATAATGCAGCCACCCATGACAGACGGATTATTGTCGAAGCTGGAGTTGTGGCCAGAGAAGTTGAATGTGCAGTTTTAGGTAACGACAACCCCAGAGTTTCCGTCATTGGTGAAATTACCTTTGAGAGTGATTTTTACGATTACGAAACTAAATATACCCCAGGGAAAGCCGATTTATTCATTCCTGCAAACTTACCAGAGGTGGTAGCACAACAAATTCAAGATATGGCTTTACAAGCTTTTGCGGCTGTTGATGCGGCTGGGTTATCCAGAGTAGACTTTTTTTATGTGGAAGCTACGGGAGAAATTTTCATCAACGAAATTAATACTTTTCCAGGTTTTACCTCTACAAGTATGTATCCCCAACTCTGGGCTAATACGGATATACCCTTTGCCAAATTAGTAGATCAGTTAATTCTACTAGCAATTTCAAGACATTCTCCAATTAATTAAGGGGATTAGGGAGAGAAGATAGCGGATTAGGTAAAGAGGGAAAATAAATATTTTCCTCTTGTCTAAACAATGATTTGCGTGATTGATGTGATTAACGTGATGGATAATGAGCAAGAGTTTAAAAAAAATAAAGATCCTAGAAAAATTCTCGTCAATCTAGTGAGAAAGTACCCTGGGATCTGGTTCTTGAGTTTGTTCCTAATTCCTATAGGAGTTGCAATTTTTGCATATCATCAACTGAGTTATATTAGCTATGTACCACAAAAAGAACAAAAAGAAACCGCACTTATCCCTGTACAATCAACCATTTCCACATTTTCCGATCCGAGTAATCCTCTACCTTTATGGTTGATAATTGCAGTTATCTTCTGCTGTTCTAGTGGTTCTTTTGTAATTTTCTACCTACTGCAAAACTCAAGAGAAGGCACAAAAGCTATTCAACGCACTCGCAATAGTCAAAAATTGTCCTCGCAGAAACGTCATAAATCCCCAAATTTTCCATCTGACAGCAAAAATTTGCTCATAATTTCGCCACCAGAGAAAATCTATCCCCTCAATACCAATGCGGAATTTGTTAGAGACAGACAAGATTCACGATTCCTCTAGAAACTTGTAAACACAAGATTTTTAAGAAAGTGCCAACTTGGCAACCAAGTTTTAATTACCTAAGTTACATTGATGCAAGATAAACAAATTCAATATTGTGGCTATTAGAGGCTACTACATATTGATTTTTTTCATGCAGTACCAGAGTTTATGCTAACATTTTTCAGGCATAAATAACAATGATTTACAAATAATTGATTGACCATTGATGGAGTCAAAAATAATCACAATAATCAGGTTTGACATTTGCTGCAATGGGAATATTAACCGCATATAGATACTGTTTTTGCTACATTACCCCCCCAATGACTTGACAGTATTTGTATATATTTCTAAACGCTACAGCAGTAAATGTAGAGTGGGAGATTTCAGGCTTTTGGTATGCCTCCTCCCACTCTCTTTTTATTTTGTGTAGGGGTGAAGCATTCGCACGAGAAAAATATGGAACAAACAGATAAACTATATTGGCGAATGCTTCACCCTTCCCACGAGAAAAATATGGAACAAACAGATAAACTATATTGGCGAATGCTTCACCCTTTCCACGAGAAAAATATGGAACAAACAGATAAACTATATTGGCGAATGCTTCACCCTTTCCACGAGAAAAATATGGAACAAACAGATAAACTATATTGGCGAATGCTTCACCCTT
>NZ_JAQMTJ010000284.1:0-6167 GCF_028330815.1 Dolichospermum lemmermannii CS-548 | reverse complement strand
GTCTCCGACTGGGAATGCTACTGAGAGGCTCTGCCTCCATAACTTAGTATCAATGAAGGCAGAGCCTTCCGTAATTCATTCCCATACAGAGTATGGGAACGAGAAACTATCATATCATTTGTTTATAGTGAATGATAAAGAATAAAATACCCCATTTTAATATTATTAAAAAAGGGGTTTTGTCTATTCTGCAATTAGTTAAATACTAATACTGTTGAGAATAAGTCTGGGTTGGAGATATTCGTAATTTACTAAACGTCCCTTATTATTCAATTCAATTTTTCTCTGTACCACATTCAATTCTTGCTGAAATTTATTCACAACTTGGTCAGCATTTGGATCTGTAAATTCTTCCTCTTCATAATATCCCAGTCTGTCATAACGATAGTCTGAAAGTATGTACACAGTTGATAATTGGGTATTTGTGGGCTTTGCTGGTGGTAGAAAATCTATGAGGGCTTGACGGTCCTTAATATCACCCTTTTGTTGAATTGCTTGATAAGCAGCTAGGGGCATATTAGGAATAAAACCCATGTATTCATATTGGGAGAAATTAACCGCCGAATGCTGCGGACCACAAATATATATGATAGTAGTAACAATCTCAACTAATTGTTCTAAGGTATCAATGCGATCGCTCATACCCTTAACCCTACCACCATCCTGAGCCACCAATTCCCGCGCCCAAGCTTGCAGTTCTCCGTCTGCTTTCAAGTCTGCTGGACTCTTGTAGTAAAGCTCCAAATAGTTAAACACAAACTTATTAATCGCATTCCATAACAAAATTCCATCATCCCGATAAGGATAATGTGGCAAGTTTTTCACATCATCTACACCGCGATTTTTGAGTTCCCTAGGTAGAGCAAACTGGTCTAGACTCCAACTTTTATAGGCATCTACCACAATTTGCAATGATTCTTGCAGAGTTCCTGCTAATAATTCATCCACAAAACCGCCCCTACTAACCAGACGCTTGCGAGCTAAATCATTATTAGCCAACATAAACCGGAAATGGGGTCTGAGTAATATTCTCAGAGGATGATTTTCAGCCAGTTGACGCGGGGTGACAACAGCAAAGGGTTCCATTACCAGGTGAGTCCGGCATAAATGGCTGCTCATTTCATGATGATTAGCATCAGCAATTTGCACGCAGGACTTAGCATAAAACCAGGTTAAAGGGTCATCAAAAGGAGTTAGCAAGGGGCTGACTTTACCTGCCTTGGGATTGATTTGAATGGCTACAGGGACTAATTGGCCTCGATCTTGAAAGCCCGAACTGCGCCAACAGAAAAAGGCTAGAGGTGCTGGTAGGTACTTTTTTCCTTTGGCATAAGTGCCACCTTGAACGAACGCCAAGGATCTATAATCAGCGACATATAGATTTCCTGTGGCCAATCTTTCGATTAAATTAATAGAATTGCCAAACTTATCCTGTAATTCTTCGATGGTAAAGGCAAAGTTAGCTGGCATTTGCTTAATTTGACGTAAAACCATCGGATTTACCCCACAAAGCCGTTGTTCCGCGAAAGAATCATCGGTTTCATAGGTTTTCATCACATTAGGTTTTTGCAAAACTGGGAAAAAGTCCTCATAATCTTGCAATTCATCTAAAGGATCCCACATAGCATGAGTTTTAACAGCCATCATATTTAGAGGAAGTTCTGCTGCCTCTAATGTCCGTTCAGCAATATACTTAGTAGAAAAATTCTCTGCGGGAGGTACGCTTTTGAGCATCGCCATAGGAGGCAAAAAATCATACATGAATTGATACTCTTTGCGGCCTTTCTCTAGAGAAGATTGGCGTTGTGCCGGGTTTGGGTCATTTTGAGGTAGAAATGGCTGCATAATATTTATGATATGGACTAGGATATTTGGCTTAAATAAGAGCGACGAGCTTTACCCACGGTAATAATAACATTGGTTAGCATTTCTAATGCTAAGTCTTTCCCCGGACAAATGCGGCCAGCATGACGAGAACCAACGGAATTAAAACCCATGTGAAAAGGGCAAAGATTTTCTCTGTCTGCATTAAATTCATAAGCAGTTTTTCCCCAAAAATCTTCACTTAACATCCCCAAAAGCATAGGAATTAAAATTTTAGTTCCTTTCGGAAAAGTTCGCGCTTTACCCGCAACTGTCACCGTAAATGGTTCTGTCGCCACTCTGTGAGAGGCACTTACAGGCATAAACAGACGAGCGCATTCTAACAGAAAAAGTTGAATACTAGGACGATCATTAAGATCGAGTCTGTCCCAATAATTCTTAATATCAATTTTATCAGTTTGACGACCTTGGTAAGCAGGAAGGGATTGATAACCCATTGCTGTTTTTCCCAAGTGTAGTGGACCTTGCAACCCGGCAATACTCATTAAAGACACCATCAGTTTTGCAAGTTCTCGCCGCGTCATTTTATGATATTTAGGGTCGTTCTCTTGAAAATTAGCTAAGGCTGGAGAACTTTCGTAAATCGTCGCTACTTGCTCTACCAGTTCAGGAACTTGACGAAATCCCCATATATTTAACTTTTCTAAACTACTGCTGCCAGCAAAATAATATAATGTTCCCCTTTTGGTATAATGCAAGTCTGTAATAATTTTTATTGTTGCTTGATCATCAGGATTAATACCAAAAATAACATAGTGAAGATACCGGACTAAAAAGCCCATCCAATCCCGTTGATCATTATTGAAAAATTCTTCTAAAGTATTATTGGTAATTCTATCTACATAATCAGCCGCTAACTTATTGAACAACCGTTGTGCTACTTGATCATTTTGACGCATTACCATGTCTTCATTAAAGAAGTAATTATCAACACACTTACGGAAAGCATCATGATTTTCCCCTCCGGCGGCTGCGTCTGAGAGAGTAATTAAAAGAACATTGCGACCTCCTTGATCAACTCCCGGACCATGACTAGAACTAAGCATGGAAGTTCCTAGTCTCCAGTCACGGGCTTGGGGTGAGGTTAAGGCGGTTTCTAGGGTTTTAAAGTCTCCTAAGACTACTTCCCCTGCACAACAAAAGGCATCCCCCAGCACTTGCCTTTTCCTATCTAGGTAAGGTGGATTATTGGCAATTGTTCCCTCTACAAAACTGATTATAGGTAGAAAGGTACGGCTGACTAGGTTTTGAGGGTTCTCTATTGCCCAAGCCTGAAAGTTATTCAGGGCTTTGTCTAACAATGATGGCTGAAGATTGGTTTTTGGTATGGTAGTTGGCTGCATAAAGGTTATTTTTCTTCCTAAGTATAAATAAATTTATTAGATAATCCAGTTTTGATCAATATTTTTTAATATTTGATATTTATTTGTTCTATCACATCTTCATAAATATCTGCCATTGTCAAAGTTAAGTTAACTGAATCTAAATGTAATTTATCATCTTTTCCTAATACTTCCGTTGACCAATTTCCTTGATCATCTTGACGATAAACCTCCACTTTTATTTGATTTTGGTAAATTAGAACATATTCCTTTAAACTCTCTATGGTTTGATAATTAATGCGTTTTTCACGTTTGTCTATTGTTGCTGTGGAATTAGATAAAACTTCTATAATCAAATTAGGACGAGTTTTAAAGTATCTTTCCTTATCTTCAGGATCACAAGTAACAATAATATCAGGATAGTAGAATATATTAGCATTTTTGATTTTAACTTTTACTTTCATATCTGACACGAAAGCACGACAGGAACTCCCGCGAAGATGAGGACGTAGTATAGCGTAAATATTACCAGCTATCAGGTTATGTTCTTCGCTTGCACCCGCCATTGCAAAAACTTGTCCGGTCACATATTCATGACGAATATTGCTAGATTTCTCAGTTTCTAGGTATTCTTCAACGGTGAGAATATTTAATGGAGATTGCATGATTTTTAGATGGTTTTACGGAATATGGTACAATTTTATTATAGCAATATTCAAGATGTTCAGATCCCCGACTTCTTCAAGAAGTCGGGGATCTATATTCTATGATATTTAAACAACCTCTTTAAAAAACTTCCCATGAGCCAAACTGCCATAAATCTCGTTGCTATATTCGTCTTTCTCATGACTTTTTCCAGCCTATTAGGACCATTAATACATCTTTCTCCAACGATACCAGCTTTAGCTACTGTGACATTTTTAGGAATTGCAACTTTAGATAATTTCAGCTTTCAGGGAAAGGGAGGAACGATAGTATTAGATTTAGTGGCGCGATTTTCTCCAGAATATAAAGAACGCATTTTACATCATGAAGCAGGTCATTTTCTCGTGGCTTACCTGTTAGGAATTCCGGTGACTAGCTACACTCTCAGCGCGTGGGAAGCTTGGAAAAAAGGACAACCAGGACAAGGGGGAATAACTTTAGAAGATAGCGAGTTAACAGCGCAAATAGAAACAGGTCAAATTACTGCTCAAATGTTAGACCGTTATTGTACTATTTGGATGGCGGGAATTGCGGCGGAAACTTTGGTTTTTAAGTCGGCTGAAGGTGGCAATGATGATAAAATTAAGTTAAATGAATTTTTGCAAGTTATCGGGTTTTCGGCAGCAGGTTATCAGCAAAAACAACGGTTTCATCTTCTTCAATCTAAAAATCTGATTCAGGAAAATTGGGATAGCTATCAAGCTTTGGTGACAGCAATGAGAAAAAGAGCTTCGATTGTCGAGTGTTTAGAAATAATTACCTCACACAAAGGCACTCCAGACGGGGAGAAAATGAGCGGTTATCACTAGAAATCTTTGACACTGAATCGGACGCACCTTCAAGGGTTTTCGGCATTCTCCTTATAATTCTTGCGTCCTGAAAATCCTCAAATCCTATAAATTCTGGTATGTTCACGCCCGAATATCAGGCAGTTAACCGTTTCCAAGAGAGTTCTTTGCCAATTTGATCCCAGTTCCAGCGTAATAAATGAGCGGGCTGATTAGCGGCGAATGTTGGTAAATTAATAGCTTGTCTAGGTGCGTCCGTAGCGAGGCTAATGGCGGTTTCTACGTCACAAATTCCCCATTTGACCAGATTTTGCACTCCCACTAATAATGGTAGGGTTGTTCCCGTTAATGTCCCATCTTGTAATCTGGCTGTACCGTTGATAATTTCTATTTGTCGGGTATCCCAAGGATAGATGCCGTCGGGTAATCCTAATGGTGCAAGGGCATCACTGACAATGAATAATCTTTCACTGGCACGCAGAAGAATTTTTAAGATCATCGGGGCAACGTGCTGACCATCGGCAATAAAAGCACAAAACACATCAGGATTGTTCATTGCTGCGCCTAATAGCCCTGGTTCGCGGTGGTGTAGGGGTGGCATGGCGTTGAAGGAATGAGTTATCATTGTAGCACCTTGAGTAAAGGCTTGTTGGGCTTCCGCTGCGGTGGCTTGAGAATGTCCTAAGCTGACGGTGATTCCCAAAGAACGCAAATATGGGATGACTTTCCCGGTGGTGTCTAATTCTGGTGCCAGGGTGATGAGTTTGACGATATGGGCATAATCTCCCAATACCCGTTTAATTTGATCTATGGTGAGGGGAAGAAGATACTCGGCTGGATGTGCGCCGCGTTTGTAGTAGTTTAAAAATGGTCCTTCGAGGTGGACTCCGAGAATTTCTGCGGAGGTTGGAGAATTGGGGGTATAATTGGCGAGAATGGCAAGCGATCGCTGAATATTTTCGATAGAGGTGGTCACTAAGGTTGGTAAATAACCGTCAACTCCTGCTTCCCAAAGAAATGAAGAGATTTTTGGCAGCATAGAGGAATTTTTTACTGTTAATTCTGGAAAGGCCAAACCCAGTCCACCATTAATTTGTAAATCCACACCACCTAAAGAAATCCAGTCTCCAGCCACATCTAAAACTTGTAAGTCTTGTCGTACAACTTTTTCCCATGCTGTATTCATAGACATAATTTGCTCAATTATGCCTGCTTGGTTAACTAAGATTCTTTGTAGATCTTGATAACCGGGGACTTTTGCGTTGATAATATCTACATTTGCCAGCATGGTATTTTTGTCAGTTGTTCGTTGTCAGTTGTCAGTTGTTAGTAGGGGCGAAGCATTTGGAAGATAAATTATCGGTCATTGCCAAAAATAGTTCTCCAAATGCTTCGCCCGTACAGTTGTTCGTTGTCAGTAGGGGCGAAGCATTTGGAAGATAAATTATCGGTCATTGCCAAAAATAGT
>NZ_JAQMTJ010000283.1:0-28887 GCF_028330815.1 Dolichospermum lemmermannii CS-548 | reverse complement strand
TGGTGATTGGTGATTGGTGATTGGTGATTGGTGATTGGTGATTGGTGATTGGTGATTGGTGATTGGTGATTGGTGAGGAAAACTTATTTGTTACTATTTCCAGTTCCCAATGAGTTTAAGTAAGCATTTAATTTGGGTGAAAGTTCCTCTATTAACGGTTTGAGAATATTTACTTGTTCAACTGTTAATAATTTACGAACATAAGCAAGTCGCATCCAATGAATTGTTTCATTTAGAGAACCTCTAGCAATTTTAATAAAGCGTTTATTGTCTTGAATATTGTAACGTCCTCTACCTTCTGCTATATTTGCTCCAATGCTATCTGCTGAACGAACAATCTGCTTACCAATAGTATCTTTAGCAAAATTATCCCATCCCATAACTACTTTCCAAATTTCATTTGCTAATTTTTCTGATAACTTATAAACTTGTAACTCTTCAAAATCCGGTCTTCCCATAAATTTTATTTCAACCAATTACCAATCACCAATCACCAATCACCAATCACCAATTACCAATCACCAATCACCAATCACCAATCACCAATCACCAAAAATAACCAGGTTTTATTGTGGTTTCTCGTTTACCGGAGTTGTATTGGAGTAGGTATTCACGGGCTATGGCTTCGGTTTCTTTCAGGTTTTGATATTCTTTTTTGCCGATTTCAGTGTCGGTGGAAAGGAGGATTACTTGATGGCTGGCTGAGGGAAAGTATCTTTCTACTAGGTTGTTGCGGTGGGAGGAGTCTAGTCTTCCTAATGGGGTGTCTATGGCGATAGGTAAGCGTCTTCCTGATACTTTGGCTAATCCCCACAAAAATGCGATCGCTAATAGTTGTTTTTCACCGGCGGAAAGCCGATGTTTGGGGACTTGTTTTCCGTTTAAATCATATAATGATAAGCCGAAGGTTTTGCTGTCTATAGCTATGCGATGTACTAGGTCTGATTTATGTAATAAATATAGAAAACAGTTTTTGACTTCTTCTTCTAATTTATTCAATTTTCTCAAAGTCAATCTTTCTCGAAATACTTTTAATGTTTGTTGAACTTTTAATGCAGAATCAATAATATGTTCACTATTTTGATATTTGATATTTTGTACAGTATATTCATTTAGTTCTTGTCTCAATTTTTTGGTTTCTGTATCTAATTCTATCAGTTTTTGAGTCATTATGTCTGACTGAGATTTAATTTTATTAAATTCAGTTTGTGCTTCTTTTACTGCTTTTTGTAGTTTTGTATATTCTTCGGGTGCAGCCGCAGTTTGTACTTGTCTTTCTAAGGTGAGGATTTCTTCTTCATAATTAGTTAATTCATCTAATTGCTTTTGGGCTATATTTTGGGAAATTTGTAACCGATAAGTTATATTGTCAAGTAAACTTAAACTTTCTTCATCTCCATTTAACCAATTATTTTCTGTGGATAAGTTATTAGTATATAAGTTATTGATATCTTCAGCTAAAAAAGATTGAATATTAGTAACTTTATTATTTTCTAGATTTAATTGTTGTAGCCAATTCAATAATCTTTCATCTCTAGCAATTAAGACATCTTTCGCTAATTGAATTTGTTGAGTTTTCAGTTCTTTTTCTCCCTGTCTTTGCACTTGAGATAATAAAGGACTAATTAAGGCTAAAGGTAAAACATCAGCAGCTAGTTCACGCAAAGATTCACGAACGTTATTAGCAACTTTAATTTTCTCTTCCTTTTGTTGTTCTAACTGACTACGTTCAGCAGCAATTTTACCACCTTCATTCACAAATCTATCTAAAGCCTCTTCATGAACTTTTTCTAATTCTGTAACTTCAATATTTAGATTTGCGAGTTTTATCTGATTGTTTTCATATTCTGCCTGTTTTTCCTGAAGTCGGGTTTCAATTTCTGCTAATTTTTCTAAATCTTTTGTATCTGCAAATTCTCGTTTTTTGCGATTTACTAATATCTCTAAATCAATTGCCAATTTATCAGCTAATTCTAAACCCAAAAGTCCGTTAATAGCATCTACAACTATGGGCGGGGGTATTTCCTGTTCTGCAAGTTCTTTAACTTGTTCACCGTCAAACAGAAATAAATTAGAAATCCCTATAGGTAAAATATTTTCTATATATTCATCCCAAATATTTACTAATGAATCAATTGGCCATGTTTCATCATCTCCTAATATTCCTAAATGGTCTTTTCCGTCTTTAGGATTTTTTTCCCAAGTCCGCACAACGCGATATTTTATTGGTCTATCTTCTTCGATATGTTCAAAAACTAATTCAATTCTGGTTTTTTCTGTGGGGGTACTTTTACTATTCACGCATTGGGTTAAAAAATCACTATAACTCAGATTTCCTCTTGTTGAACATTGGGCGCGTTGTCCATATAATGCAAGGCGAATGGCATCCATTAGGGTGGTTTTTCCGCCGCCGTTCATTCCTCCTAATAAAATAATTGGGCGGGCGTTATCTTCGTCAATTTCGGGGTTGAGGTTGATGATTTGTTTACCAGCATAAGGACCGAAGTTTTGCAGGACTAATTCTAGGAAGATCATGGGTTTTTGGGTTGGGTATTCTAGTTTTTTTAAACGAACCACAGAGGCACAGAGGACACGGAGAAAGAGAGAAGGGAGATATTTATCTCGTTCCCTGTCTCTGACAGGGAATGCTGTCAAGAGGCTCTGCCTCGGTTATAATGAGTTGAGGTAGAACCTCAAGATTGGCATTCCCAGCCAGAGGCTAGGAAGGAGGGTGGGGAGGATATTCTATTGGTCTGGGTTATCATCTGGGTTCTTTTGTGCATATTTGAAGTTAGCCCAAGTTTGTGGTTTACTCTCTTGTTTTTCGGCGGTATCTCCTAAACTCAATTGTTTGAATTTTTCCCGAATTGTGGCAACATCACCTTCTAAGGCTGCTTGTCGTAAATCCCGTTTTAAATGGGCATTTGCGATCGCTTTTTCTGGTGAACGGGAACTTGTATCAAAGCATTTTTCTAGGCTTTCGTAGATACCCACACGGCGGGTTTTTTTCTTAAATTGTCTTTCTGTATCTAATAGTCTAGCCATTAATTCTAAATACATTCCGTCATTATCACAAATTTCTTCTAATATTTCCCATTCATCGCTACCAAGTATGCTTTGATCTGCACCAGGACGAGGATCTTTAAATACTTCTCCTGTGACTTCTTCATATATTCGGGGTAAACTATCATCAAATTCGTGTCTTTCTTCTAACCATATTCGGCGAATTTCACTCAATTCTTCTATAGTAAGTAGAGTGATGTCGCGCATATTTTCTGGTGCTGTTTGACGGATTTGCTTTTCAACTGTTAGCAACTTTCTTAACCAATCTTCCCGCGCTTCTTTAAGATATGGACCAGGAATAGGTTCAATAGATACTTCACCCTCTAAATTACGCTCATACAGTTGTACACCTCCACGTCTACGGCGAAAATCTCTTCGGTCACGATTCTCTTCTAAATCTAATTCTTTGCGAAAATCTAATAATGGTTGCATCCATTCTTTTTCTTCATCATTTTGAATCATTGCTGTTAATGATTTATCTTGACTAACAAGGGTACAAACCCAGCAACCAAAACGAGAACTTCCACAACTAGGAGTAGTTGTATCAACAACTAAAGGACATTCATTATCAGCAGATGCACCTCGATAAATAGCAAATAATTCTTTATTACTGTATTTCCAAGGATTTTCCCATTGCATTAAATAAATCCATACATCATCATTTTCCCAATCTTCAATAGGACTATAAACTAAAGAGTTTGGTAAATTCATGTTAGGACTTAAATGATCTCTTACTCGCTGGGCTTCTAATTTTTTCATTCTATGGGCGCGTTTTAAACTTTCAGCTTTGCGCGTTCCCAATACAACAATTGCTTCTCCATTGTTACGAATAACATCACGAATAAAGCGATTAGAAGGATTAATTTTCAGACGTTCTGTACACCAACGAAATTTCCCTCTTGGGGCTGGATAACCTTTACCAATTAAACCTACCCAGAATGTTTCTTTAAAATCTGGTCTTAATAAATGGGGTTCAAATGGTAATCCTTGCGTTTGCGACTCCAATTTCATTTGTTCTAACGAATTACGTACCCAAGCCGCAATAATAGGATTTTCTACCAGTGTATCCGTAGTAATGACATATATTTTTTTTGTTCGCCTTTCGGGTGGGAGTTCAGCGATCGCATTCCACACAAGTTGTAAAGTAGCAGTGCTGTCTTTTCCACCCGAATAACCTATAACCCAAGGTATCTGATCTAAACAATACAATTCTTGAATTTCTGTAGTCAAAGCTTGAATATCTTCGATTAACTCTGGTACAGTACGATTCGGCTGATTTTTATTTTCTGGCTGTTGTGTTGTAGTCATTTTTCCTTACCTGTGGATACATGAACATAGAATCAATACTTCCCTTTGGGGGCATGAAATCATCTAGTATATAAATAAATCTAAGCTATGCGTGCAGCATATTTTTAAAAATCGCATCCCTAGTATCCATCTTTTTGGACAATAAAGCAAGATTTAGTCACCAAGTTTTCAAAAATTAACATGAATGATAATACAGATACACTCAATAATCAACTCGCTAACGAGTATTTAGAACGGGAAAATCAGGATAAACAGGTATTAGCTTTACTGCTAGACAGGTTTTTAGAGAAGAAAGACCAAATTCTTGTCCAAAAGACAGAAATGGGTGGTACTGAGGCTTATGTAGGTTCTGTGACATTGGAATGGTTCGCGGGACGGGTACATTTTGCGTCTGGTTTACCCCTGCTGCAAAAAAAGTACAACCCAGAGACAGAGAATATTGAAATTGATGCTGATAGTATTGATGACATTCAACAACGTCCTGTTGACTGGTCGCGTCAAGCACCGTTAGTACAGTATTTAGCTGCGCGAAAAAACCATAAATTTCCGGCTGTGCTGGTAGTAATTAATCAACCTTGGGTAGATAACCCCAAAGCAGCGGAGTGGGATAGTCAAGGACGGGCTAAAAAAGCGACTACTGATTTTATACCTTTAGATAAAGATAGTAAAGTCGGTTTACTGAATATTTCTGAAGAGAATGTGACAATTTATGCTTTAGATGGTCAACATAGATTAATGGGTGTACAGGGTTTAATGGAATTAATTAAATCTGGTAAACTCCAACGTTATAAAAAGGATAAAACTGCTGATGAAAGTTTTATTACTTTATCTGATTTGATTGAGAAATATCAAGTAGAACCTGCTTATTTACAAAATTTATCTAAAGAAAAAATTGGCATTGAATTTATTTGTGCGGTGAATACTGGGGAAACTCATACAGAAGCAAAACGACGGGTAAGATCAATTTTTGTTCATGTAAATTTGATGGCTGCACCTTTAACTAAAGGTCAGTTAGCACAATTAAATGAAGATGATGGTTTTGCTATTGTAGCACGAAAGATTGCGGTTACACATCCACTTTTAGAACAAAAACCAAATCGCAATCCCCGTGTTAATTGGAATAGTGCCACAGTAGCCGCTAATTCTACAGTTTTAACCACTCTGCAAGCCTTACAAGATATGTCTGAAAGATATTTGGGGCAAAAGTTCCCCCATTGGAAACCTTTGGAAAAAGGGTTAATTCCCATGCGTCCAGAAAATGAAGAAATTCAGGAAGGAATTGCAGATTTTAGACTACTTTTTGATCATTTAGCTAATCTTCCCAGTTATAAAATATTGGAACACGAAGATACAACTGTTTTGCGGCGCTTCCATTTTGAAAAAGACGGAGGTGAGGGAAATATGTTATTTCGTCCAGTTTCTCAAGTTGCTTTAGCGCAAGCTTTGGGAACTTTGGTGTTTAAAAAAGATTTTCCTTTGACGGATATTTTTAAGAAGTTGGAGAAATTTGACCGTCAAGGGGGTTTTAGTAGTATGGAATATCCTCACTCTTTATGGTATGGGGTTTTATATGACCCCAATAAAAAGCGGGTACAGGTAGTAGGAAAAGATTTAGCTGTGAAGTTATTTATTTATATGTTGGGAGGAATGACTGAAAAAATGGAAGTTACTGCTTTACGTAAAGCTTTAGCTAATGCTAGGACAATGGAAGACCAAACTATAGGTTTTGATGGAAAATTGGTAAAACCGCAAGATGTAGGACTTCCGATTATATTGAGTTAGACAAGTAGCGAGTAATACTACCATGCGGTTTTCACGGATGTTCAATACCACCGATGTTGTTTACTATGTTCTTTGACATCGCTAAGTGTATCAACATTTATATGACTCAATTGAACGAAGAGAACAACAACGATATTACTCCTGAAGTAAAAGCTCAGTTTAGCTCATTTATAGAGCCATTCTTTTCTAAATACCATCGTGAACGCTGTTATCCAGGTTTGATTCTTCGTCACGGTAAGCGAAAAATGCTACAAATTAATATACCACCTGGAGATTTTCCTGCACTTTTAGTAATCAAACCTGCTACTGAGAATGATCCTGATTCAGGTAGACAACGCCCAGAAGTACCAGGCCATGCTGATGAGATCAAAAATTATATTATCGAGCAAGCGCAAAAAGGAAAACCTTGGATTTTGGGGACATTGACAGCAAATGTAGCTCTAGGAAAAATAAATATTATCGAATTTGGTAGAGGTATTTGTTTAGTTGTAATTCCTCGTGGAGTAAAGTTAGAGATTACAGATGGTCAACATCGTAAGAGTGCTATTCAAAAATTGATTGAAGGTGATACAAGTGACTTAATTAGTGATGATGATTTTCCAATTACGCTGGTTTTAGAAGAAGACCTTGATCAGTGTAAAAAAGATTTTCGAGATATGGCTCAAACAAAAAAACTAGATAAAGCTTTGCTATTGTCATTCGGTGTATCTGAAGGTCGTATTGGTATTACTAAAAAATTAGTAGAACAAGTACACATCTTTCATAATAAGACAGATAAGGTTCATGATAATCCGCGTGTTACAAAGGGATTTATTTACACAAATAACTACATAGCTAGGGCTGTAAGTTGTGCTTTTACTAATAATCCTGAAGCTGAACTTAGCGACTATGATGTAGCTATATCATCTAATTCTCTCTCTAATTGTCTCAATGAGTTTTTCTATGAATGTAGCAATACTAGATATATTTCTGTAAAAAAAGCAGAAGATTTGACTGTTGTTGAGATCAGGAAATTTAAGGATGAATGTCTATTGGGTGTGAGTGTTGGTCTGGAAGTTTTGGCTAGACTACTACATTTAACTTACAACAAAGACAGCAATTATTTTGATGAAACAAAAGTTTCCCAACTCGCACAGATAGGTTGGACAAGGGATAATTCAATTTGGGAAAATACTTTAATTAGAATAGATCCTAACCCAAAAAATCCGAATAAGCGTTATAAACTATCTACAGGTGCAAATGCAGTAACGGATGCAGTTAAAAAGATTAAATATGAATTAGGATGGACAGATAACTCTTCCTATTAAAGATACCCTAACTCAACTGAGGAATTTAGTTAAATCAAATTCCTCTTCTTTATTTGGATGATTTGTTCTTTCATAACCGAGAAATAATAAAATTCGTTCAGAATAATCTACCGCACCTCTTAACTCATTTTGTAATATTTCTAGTCCACCATTAGCATATTCTTCAAAAATTTCATTGCGCTGTTTTTCGTATTCTTCCTCATAAGGAGACAAAATTATAATATCCTGAGTTTCTGTAATTCCCAATAATTTAATTAATGTATCATGTCCCATTGTGGCGAAATATTCTAACCGAATTGGTGCTGGTTCACGTTTGGAAATTTCCCCCAAAGGAACACGCTTTTTATACTTTACACCCAAAGCAGCAGCAAAAACAATCACATCAGCGAAAGTCTGAAAAGGACCAGTTCCCCCATCAGCAGACGTTAAACTTTTCACCAACTCAGCTTTATCCCTAGCAACCCTGATTCTACCAGTTTCCGCCATAATTATAAAATATACACCCTTAACATCATAAACCAAACCTAACTTACTAATACTACAATCTTATCCTCTTCTTTGCGCCTTTGCTCCTTAGCGTCTACCCTTCGGGATCTCTAAGAGAGATTGCGCGAAACAAAAAATCAAAAAACATCCTCATAAACCAGAGAAAGAGGAAACCTAAAATCAACACTAACTAAATGTACATTATCACCCTCAACAAAAGGATGTAACTCCCATAAACCCCTATCATTTAGGCGAAAACAATCCAAACCGATTTTATCAGCACTAATTAAAACATATTCTTGCAAAGATTCAATCCGTCTATACTGCTGAAACTTTCCCCCCCTATCATAAGCTTCCGTACTCGGAGAAAGCACCTCAACAATTAAGCAAGGAAATTGAATAAACTTAATAGCTTGTTTATCCCGTTCATCAGAACTTACCATGACATCAGGATAATGAAACAGACCATTTTCCGATATACCCACTTTAGCATCTGCCATAAAAGGACGACATTTACCCCCACGCAAATGATTTTTTAACCCAGAAGCCAAATTTAAAGCAATAGTAGTATGGGGAATAGTTCCCCCAGTCATAGCAAAAACTTCACCATTGATATATTCATATTTAATATCTTGCTGTTCCTCCCATTCCAAATACTCCAGAGGACTCATATAACTTTTCTCAAAATTAGCAATCATAACATTTACCTCCTAATTTTGCGTAAAACAAATTAACTAAAAATTTGCAACAACCAGCGATTAACCTCACCATCATCTTGAGTTAAACTACATTGAATAAGTAATTGGACAAAAATATTTACAGTCATTGCGAGCGAAGGGAAGCAATCACAACCCTTGCGATTGCTTCATTTCACTTCGTTCCCTTCGCAATGACATTGTGTAATTAATTCTGTCTTACTACTTAGCTTCACATTATTATTGTTTCCATGAATTGAACCAACTGGTGACATTTCTACCCTCATGTAATTTTGATAAAAATAAAATCTTCCTTGCTGATAATCAGGATATTCAACAACTTCCATAAACTCATCCCAACCAAACCTAAAGAACTAACTACCATAAACTTTCTTCCTCTGTGTTCTCTGTGTCTCTGTGGTTCGTTACTCTTCTACCGTTCAACCTCAACAATTTCCGTATATTCAAAACCATTCAAACTCTGACGAACCAAAGCATATCGTTCCCTCCCCAACTCAATAAAATCCTGTTCACAATTAGGCTTAGAAGAATAATAAACCAAAACATATTCCTTCCCAATCTTATCAGCAATTTCCTCCTCAACCTCAACCCTCCACTGAGTCTTAGTCACCAACACAACCAACTGATTTGCTAACTTAGGAATAGTTCGCGCAATGTGACGACGAGAATTAGCATCTAAACTCCCAAAAGGAGAATCCATAACAATAGGAAAAGTGCTACTATCAGGAACCATCATCATTTTCCGCTTCTCACTCCAGTCACGCACCTTATCAATAATACTAGCGATAAAAGATAAACTGAGAATTTGATTTTCTCCCGTAGAAGCTGCGACTGGTGCTTCAAATCCCGTCGTATTTTCCACCAAACTCAACTCATACTTTTCGCTAATCTTGGGAACATAAGGAGTAAAAGAAATATCTGAGAAAATTTCCTGTACCCGCTGTTCCAATTGGAGACGAAACTGATTTTCTTGACGGTTTTTAACTTCCGATAATCTGTCAATTGCATCTTGAGTAGCATTAATGCGACGCTGTGCTAAAGATTGTTTTTCCTCATTTTGTTTTTGCTTAGATATTTGTTTTATCAAAGCATCAATAGCTGTTTTTAGATGAGAAACTTCCTGTTGATTTGCACCTTGTTCTCGATTTAAGTCATCAATTTTAGCTTCAATTTCATCAAGACGTTTTTGTAAACTACTAATTTCCTCATTGGGATCTTTTCGGAGTTGTTCTTGAATAGTTGCTAATTCCAATTCAACTTGATTAAGATTTTCCCGTAACTGTTGAATTCGTACTTGTTCCCTGTCCGCTTCTTCCCAAAAAGCAACTGCTTGTTTATCAATTTCATCAACTTGCGCGCTCATTCTAATTGCGGTTTCTTCTACAGTCGAAGAACCAGATTTTCTCATTAAATTTTTGACATGAAAATGGGTGTGAGTTCCTTCCCTTAAATCTGCACCACAAATACAACGTCCAGTATTGAGTAAATCATTGACAAATTCCCGGGAAATTCCCGCAGTTAATTCACCCTTTTGTTTTAAATCTGTAAATATTTCCCGAAACTTAGCGGTAGTTTCCGATAACAGAACAGTATAACCCCGTGCGGAAATAACCTTTTTCAAATTCTCCCGTGTTTTTTTCAACTCTTCCCGCAAACTATCTTTTTGCGACTCTAAACTTTGCTTTCTTTCCTGTAATTCTTTAACAGCACTCAATTCTCGTAACTTGTTACTAACTTCCTTTTTAAAAGTTTGCTGACATTCCAACTCTTGATTTATTTCCGTTTGACGTTTATTAATATTGTCAATTTCCAGTTCTTGCTTTTCTTGCTGATTCAATAACTGTTTAGTTTCCGCGTCACCAATATGTTTTAACTCAGTTTCTAAACTCTTCTTAGCATCTTTCAAGTGTTTAATCGAAAGTTCAATAACTTCCACACCCAAAAAAGTTCTAATGGCTTCAGAAATTTCCGCTTTATTATCAGAACGGACAATTTCTTCAATGCGTTCACCGTCAAAGAAAAAATATTGATGTAAACTTGCTGGTAAAATCTGAGTAATAATTTCCTCAGCTTGTTGAAGAGGAAAATACCATTTTCCATCATCTCCAGCAACTTGAATTTTCAACTGAGTTTTCCCAGCTTCAATCACATCACTTTCATTTTTATAAACCCGACAACCACGAGTAGCGCGATAACGATTACCTTCATGTTCCCAACCAACTTCCACCCAACATTCCACAGGTTGACTAGGTTGAGATTCTGAAATTGCGCGTTTATTTACTAACTGTTCCGTTGACGCAAAAGCCGCACTAAATTTTTCATATAAAACCCAAGTAAACGCATTCAAAATACTAGTTTTACCTGCACCATTACTACCATAAATCATCGTAGTGTTGCGAACATCTCCACCAGCCAAAGTTATCTCTGGAGTTTTCCCATAAAAAGAACGAAAATTACATAATTTAATCGAAGTTAGCTTCATTGCACCGCTTCCTTCACAATAGTGAGAATATCATCATTAATATGACCCTTACTCTTTCTATCTAATCGGCTTTTCTCCAACCTCCATACCTTCTCAATAATTTGCTTCACCTCCGGTGGTGCGCTGGTAATTGGTTCTTGAACATCTTCAATATTTGCTTCTGGTATCATTTCAAAACAGCAATAGATTTATTTTCTATTTTAACCAGTTCTGATACTATTTTTATATAATCGGGATGCACAACCAGCCTTTGGTTCATTACAAATTTTAACGCAGCCAGAAGCCAGAAGCCAGAAGCCAGGGAATAAATTCCCTGTCTAATAGCTCAAGTCGGTTAAAACCGACTATTATGGCGGTATATACTTGGATGAGATAGACAATTGACCAGAAAATCTATAAACTAAAAGACTTTCAAGTCTGTTCCCTGCTATATCAAATTCAAGTTAAAATGAAAATTGTACCCTAGCTTTAGAAAAACTAACTATGACAGTTACTATTGCTAAATGGAGTTTAGACGACTATCATCGTATGATTGAAATTGGCCTTTTAGCTGGTCGTCAAGTTGAACTACTAAATGGAGAAATTATCAACATGACACCAGAAGGACCAGAACACGCGCAAATTAATACTGATTCTGCTGAATATTTGCGGGAATTACTCGGTTCAAAAGCACTGGTAAGAGATGCAAAACCGATTACAATACCTAATAGCAATTCAGAACCAGCACCAGATTTAGCAATAGTTGAACTACTGCGGGCTATTTATCGCAGTCATCATCCTTATCCTGAAAATATATTTTGGTTAATCGAATATTCTAAAACTACTTTAAGTAAAGATTTAGAGATAAAACGCAAAACCTATGCTGCTGCATTAATTAATGAGTATTGGGTAGTAGACTTAAAAAATCAACAATTAAAAGTGTTTAGAGAACCAATAAATGGTAATTATTCTAGAGAATTAACCTTTACTTGCGGTGAAATATCTCCATTAGCATTTCCAGAAATTAAAATTTCTATTCAACGATTACTACAAGGATTTTCACAATAAATCAATTGGGTGCGGCTTTTTTGAGCCGGCAAAAATAAATTCAGGCTTTGGGGGTTGACTTGCGCCGCCAGGCGTGATATTCTGATAATGGGAATCCGTGCCTCAATAAAAATTTTATCACCACTCCATTATATTAATATAGCACATCGCCGGCGATGTTGCAAGCCAAACCCCGAAAAAAAAATTTCGCGCCAAACGTAAAACTGAGAAATTGTGTAGAATTGCTAGGTGTAACGTTCAAGCTAGATAATGGATTTTAATCTCCAAGCACCTTTTGTCCCCACCGGTGATCAACCACAAGCGATCGCACAACTTTCTGCTAGTATTCAAACAGGAAATCATTATCAAACATTACTGGGTGCGACAGGAACCGGTAAGACATTCTCCATAGCCGCAGTCATTGAAAAAGTCGGTAGACCTACCCTAGTATTAGCCCATAATAAGACATTAGCCGCCCAGTTGTGTAACGAACTGCGGGAGTTTTTTCCTCATAATGCAGTTGAGTATTTTGTCAGTTATTACGATTACTATCAACCCGAAGCATATCTACCTGTTACTGATACTTATATAGAAAAAACATCAGCGATAAATGAAGAAATAGATATGTTACGACATTCCGCCACCCGTTCCTTATTTGAACGCAAAGATGTGATTGTTGTGGCTTCAATTAGTTGTATTTACGGTTTAGGAATGCCGGCAGAATATTTAAAAGCTGCAATTCGATTACAATTGGGAATGGAAATTGATCCGCGTCAAGTTTTACGGGATTTAACAGCAGTTCAATATACTCGCAATGACATCGAAATGGGGAGAGGAAAATTTCGAGTTCGGGGTGATGTTTTAGAAATTTCTCCTGCTTATGAAGATAGAATTATTAGAGTGGAATTTTTTGGTGATGAAATTGATGCAATTAGATATGTAGATCCTGTTAGTGGCGAAATTCTCCACAGTTTAGAAGCAGTAAATATCTACCCTGCGCGTCACTTTGTTACTCCTAAAGAAAGAGTAGAAATAGCTTGTGAAGATATAGCCACTGAATTAAAACAGCAACAATTAACATTAGAATCAATGGGTAAATTAGTGGAAGCACAACGCATTGATCAACGCACCCGTTATGATTTGGAAATGTTAAGAGAAGTGGGATATTGTAACGGTGTAGAAAATTATTCTCGCCATTTAGCCGGAAGACAAGCAGGAGAACCACCAGAATGTTTAATTGACTATTTTCCCAAAGATTGGTTATTAGTGATAGATGAATCTCATGTTACTGTTCCCCAAATTCGCGGAATGTATAACGGAGACCAAGCAAGGAAAAAAGTATTAATAGATCATGGTTTTCGGCTTCCCAGTGCGGCGGATAATCGTCCTTTACAAGCGGAAGAATTTTGGCAAAAAGTTAATCAATGTATTTTCGTTTCTGCAACTCCAGGAAATTGGGAATTGGAAATTTCGGAAGAGAATATTATTGAACAAGTAATTAGACCGACGGGAGTAATTGACCCAGAAATATTTGTGCGTCCCACGGAAGGACAAATTGATGATTTATTAGGAGAAATAAAAGATCGAGTTGACCGTCAAGAAAGAACGTTAATTACTACATTAACTAAACGCATGGCGGAAGATTTGACGGAATATTTAGCAGAGAGGGGAATTAAAATCAGATATTTGCATTCAGAAATTAATTCCATTCAACGCATTGAGATATTACAAGATTTGCGAAATGGGATTTTTGATGTGTTAGTCGGTGTCAATTTATTGCGAGAAGGTTTAGATTTACCAGAAGTTTCTTTAGTCGCAATTATGGACGCAGATAAGGAAGGTTTCTTGCGGACTGAACGTTCTCTAATTCAAACTATCGGCCGCGCGGCGCGTCACATTAGAGGAAAAGCAATTTTATATGCTGATAAATTAACAGGGAGTATGATTAAAGCCATTGATGAAACTGATAGAAGAAGAGGAATTCAAACGGCTTATAATAAACTGCATGGAATTACACCGCAACCGATTATTAAAAAACAAACTAATTCAATTTTATCATTTTTAGATGCTTCTCGGCGATTAAATGCCACTGATTTAAAAATGGTTGATGAACATCTAGATGAATTATCCTTGGAAGATATTCCAGAGTTAATTACGTTGTTGGAAAAACAGATGAAGGAAGCAGCGAAGAAGATGGAATTTGAAGAAGCTGGAAAATTGCGCGATCGCATTAAGCATCTTCGAGATAAAATGTTGGGACGTTAATATATAGCATTTATGTACAAGATTTTTTTCAACGAACCACAGAGGCACAGAGAACACAGAGAAAGAGAGAAAGGAGATGTTTGTATTTTATTAGGATTGCTATATATTATCATCACAGTAGTAGCATCGTGATTATTCTGTAATTTTTCCTCTAGTCAACTTAATTTGTCCGCGCTTATTTTTACTATCAAGACGTTTTCTTTGAGAATTGCGACTTGGTTTAGTTCGTTTGCGTTTTCGAGGTAAAACAGACACACTTTTAATCAGTTCTTGAAGTCGTCGGCAAGCCTCCTCCTTATTTTGTTCTTGACTGCGGTATTCCTGCGCTTTAATCACCACAACTCCCTCAATAGTAATGCGGTTATCCTTCAGCTTCAAAAGCCGTTCCTTATAGATTTCTGGTAAGGAAGAAGCACCAATATCAAAGCGCAAATGAATAGCAGTAGCCACCTTATTAACATTTTGACCACCTGCACCCTGAGAACGAATTGCACTAATTTCAATATCGCTATCAGGAATAATTACTGTCTGGGAAATTTCTATCATTTATATGCAGTAATTCATATCTATAATACTAGATCCTAATATACAGCAATTTTCATATAACTGTAAACAATTATCAGCTATGAACAGGAACAACAAAAAAGAGGAAGTTTTTACTTCCTCGTAGTAGTCTGTCAATCCAAAAATGACGGGTAAAGGCAAGCAGGGGGAGAAGAGGGGCAGGGGGAAGGGGGAGTAGGGGAGAGAAAAACAGAAGTTTTTTCCGATCATTACCCGTCAAAATAAATTTGACAGACCACTAGGTAAGCTTTAAAAAGGGTGTAAGGAAGAAAAAAATAACCACTAAAAATTATTCACAATACTAAATAAACAGCACTTCTGGCAAGATCAAGAGTAAAAATCTTATTATCGTAGAAACTAAATGGACCACGATATGCTGTTTCCAGGGTATTTATACCATCATAAACAGTGGTTAAAGCAACATCACGTCCACCCAAGAAAGGTAAAGGTAAAATACCAGTACCTAAAATTTGCTGTATTTGCTCTGAATTTAAGTCATCCAAAAATGTCTTTTCCTGTAAGTCAGAAATTATGATTGTAGCCATGATCTTATTTCCTCATCAAACAGTGAATAGTTCTGGTAAACGTGACAAAATTGCCCTTGAATCTGCTAAAACAATTACCGATTTACCCAAGCATTAACTGTCCGAGCGTAATCTATCGTATTAAATTTATTATCATGAAAACTACCGGCTCCTTCATAAGTTGTTGAAATGGTATTTATACCATCATAAACGGTGGTTATAAAAACATTAGGACTTAGCCCTAAATTGGGATATCCCCCCCAAAAACCTCCCCCTAATAAAATACCTAATTTTGATATTTTTAAATCATCAATAAAGGTCACTAAATGACTAGGATACAAGTCATTAATTACTATTTTCTCCATTATCGTGTCCTCAAAATCATTAATTCATTTAACTACTTAATTCTGACATTTTTCTTTTAGGAATAATCAAAAAGTTGCATATTAACGTCTATTAAAAAAGACATAATTTATTGAATTATGTCTTGAGTATAATACCTTATTTAAAGCTCTAAACCATTTTTCTGTAACTTCTTAAATGGATCTAAAATAAAGTCAATAACTCGACGTTGACGAATGATTACTTCGGCACTTGCTGTTTGTCCAGGGGTGAGAGGAATCTGTTTGCTACCAACTTGAATATAAGGATTTTCTAAAGCGATATCTAATTCATAAGTTTCTATTCGGTTAGAACTATTTTCTTGAATTTTAGAGTTAGGTGAAATCCAACTAATCTGTCCTGATACAATTCCATATTCTTGGAAAGGATAAGCATCAAATTTAATTTTTACTGGCATTCCTACCTTGACAAAACCACTATGTTGACTGGGCATACGGGCTTTCAAAATCAAAGCGGTATTTTCGGGAGCAATTTGAGCAATCATTTGTCCTAATTGTACCACAGAACCAGGTTTTTTAATAGGTAATTCAAAAATTATTCCATCAATAGGAGAGCGGACAATTCGCTGTTTTAGTTGTAAATTTAAAGATGCAAGCTGTCCTTTTGTTTGCATCATTTCTGATTGAAGAGAAATTATTTGATTTTGGATGTCTTTAAACTGTTCCTGACTTTTTAATAAAACTAATTCTCCTCCTTGCATAGAACTTTTATAACTATTTTCTTCTTCTTGTAAACGTAGTTTTGCCTGTTCAATATCTGAGCGAACTTGATTCATTAGTGACTGATAACGGCTGACTTCTTCTTTTAGTCGTAACTGTGCTGTTTGCAGATTAAATTTTGCTTCTTCTTGTGAACGTTGACTTTCTTCGGCAATTTTTTCCAATTCTACTACTTTAGTTTGAGAAATTATTCCTTGCTTTAACAATAGCCGATAACGTTCAACTTCAGCAACATCTCGACGTAACCGACTTGTAGCTAATCTATAGTTAGTTTGAGTAGATCGTATATTCTGTTTTACCTGATCAATTTGGGCTAATTTCTCCAAATCTTGGAAATTATAGGCACTTTTTTTAGTCTCAAATGTTTGTTGGGCTTGATTAAGTTGAGCAAGTTTTTCTAATGATTGAGATTGATTTTGCTGACGTTGAATATTAATTGCCATGAAGACTTGATTCTTCAGTATTTCCAGTTGAGATTGTCGATTTTTTAACCCCTCTAATTTATCTTTTATTTGTTGTATTTCTGTTTGTAAAACATCAGATTGCATTTCTACTAATACCTGTCCAGCTTTAACGATTGCACCTTCTTTAACATTAACAGCAACTACACTACCAGTTACGGCACTATCTAATTTTTGTGTTGCCCCTTTGGGTTCTATTCTGCCACTAGCACTTCCTGTTTCATCAACTTTAGTTAACATTGCCCAAGGTAAAATAATTGCGGCAAAACTGACTAATAAATACAACATGGAACGAGTCCATACTTTTGGTAAAGCATCTAATAATTCTTCTGTACCATAAAACCAATCTTGGGCTTTATTTAATGTCTGAGTCTGAGGTTGATTTTGGATAAAAGCAGTAGATTCAGTTTGATTCTGCGGCTTTATGGTAGTTGTTGGTTGTGTGTAAACTGACTGTGGCATAAATAATTTTAGAATTCTGGTTATAGATCCCCAACTTCTTCAATAAGTCGGGGATCTGGTTATTAAACAATTAATTTGTTTGTGCTAATTGTTGTTGATTGAGATAGAAATAATGTCCTTTTTTGGTAATTAATTCTTCATGTGTACCGCTTTCTACTAAAACACCACGATCTAAAACTAAAATTAGATCAGCATGACGAACTGTAGAAAGACGGTGAGCAATAATTACACTTGTACGTCCTTGCAGAATTTTTTTGAGGTTGTTCTGAATAATCCGTTCAGATTCAGCATCCAGGTGACTTGTAGCTTCATCTAATATTAAAAGTCGCGGATTTCCCAGTAAAGCCCTGGCAATTGCTAACCGTTGGCGTTGACCTCCAGATAACATTCCGCCTCCTTCACCAATTTGGGTTTCATAACCCATTGGCATCCTTTTGATAAACTCATCTGCACCTGCAAGTTGGGCAGCTTCCACAATCTCTTCTAAAGAGGCTTCTGGATGGGCAATTGTGATATTTTCCCGAATTGTTCCGCCAAATAAAAAGGTATCTTGATCAACAACTCCTATTTGCGATCGCAAAGAATGTAAGGAAATACTAGTAACATCTTGATTGTCAATTAAAACTCTTCCATCTGTCGCTAGATATAAACCCAAAATTAACTTAGAAAGTGTTGTCTTTCCAGAACCACTGCGCCCAACAACTGCTACAGTTTGCTCAGGTAAAATTTCAAAACTGAGATTTTCTAAAATATTAATCTCACTTTCGGGATGATAGCGAAAGGTAACATTATGAAAACGGATTCTCCCGATTAATCTCGGTAAAAATTGTCGAGGGTTATGTTCTAAATCTTCCTCTAGTTGTGCTTCCAGTACATCATTAATTCGTTCTGTAGCGACAATTACCTCTTGTAACTGATTCCACAAAATAATTAATCGTTGGAAAGGCTGAATAATATTACCCAGTAACATATTAAAAGCAACTAACTGACCAATAGTAAGTTGATTTTGAATGACTAACCAAGCGCCAAACCAGAGCAACCCTGTACTTGCTAAAGATTGAATAGTAGAGCTAATTAATTGCAGTTGATTACTAATTACTTGACCACTAAAGTTCTTTTTGATTAAATTGTTTAGCAACTCTTCCCAATGCCAACGAACTGTTTGTTCAATAGCCATTGAGCGAATCGAAGAAATTCCCGTCAAGCTTTGAATCAAATAACTATTTTCCAAAGTTCCTGCTGTGAATACCTCTCGACTAATCCGCCGCAAAAATGGTGTGGCAAAGAATGTTAATAACACAAAGGGTGGCACAATTGCCAATGTCATTAATGCCATTGGTGGACTGTACCAAAACATTAATCCCACATAAACAAAAACTGTTAATAAATCCAAGCCAATAGATAGAGCTTCACCCGTCAGAAACCGTTGAATTTTTTGATTTTCCTGAACACGAGAGACAATATCTCCCACATAACGAGACTCAAAAAATGACAGAGGTAAGCCAAATGTATGCTTAATAAATCCCACCATTAAAGCCACACTAATGCGATTAGCGGTGTGATCTAGTAAATATTGTCTTAACCCATTAATGGCAACCCGAAACAACCCAAAAACTAACAATCCAAACCCGACAGTATTTAAGGTTAAGATGCTACCTTGAACAATGACTCTATCTAATAAAAGTTGAGTAAATAAAGGTGTGATTAATCCAAATACCTGAATTAATACCGAAGCAATAAATACTTCTAAGAGAACCTGAAAATGCGGTTTAACTAAATCAAATAACTGCCAAAATGGCGTGTTAGCTTCTTGCGTTTTTTTGAGTGAAGTTGTAGGCTGTAACAGTAAAGCGTAACCAGTCCAACCTGCAAGAAATTCCTTAATAGTAAGCTGACGTTGGCCAATAGCGGGATCAGCAACAATTACCTGTTTTTTGGTAATTTCATAGACAACAATGTAATGTCTACCTTGCCAATGAGCGATCGCTGGTAAAGATTGTTGGGCAAATTTATCCAAACTGGCTTTCACCGGACGGGTAGCAAAACCAAGGCTTTCTGCTGCTGCACTCAAACTTCGCATAGATGCACCACTCCGGCTAACATTAGCCAGATCCCGCAGCCGATTGATACTCAGGTTTTTTCCCCAATAACGGCCAACCATAACTAAGCAAGCAGCACCACAATCAGCAGCACTTTGTTGTTCAAAAAATGGATAGCGTTTAGTAAATTTACGCCACCAATTACCAACAACTACCGTAGGAATAGGAAAGTATTGAGGGCGTTTTTTTACTTGTGTTGGTGGGGGAATTATTGGTTGAGGTAAATTGGCACTATTTACAGTTCTTGGGGCTTCAATCAGCGGAATTTCTGAAGAATTCGCAGTGTTAATTAGCTCTGCCTTATTCAGCAAAAGATGATAAACACTAGGAAACTCTCCCATTACCTTAGTTAATATTTCTTGGGGAAGATAGGCAACCTTTAAATTCATAGAAGCTCTAGCCACATAACTGCTAAAATCTTGTTCTGGAAATAAAGTTAACTCCCCAAATGATGACCCTGAAGTGAGAGTATTAATTAAATTGTTCGAGCTATCAAGTAATCTCACCTTACCAGTCAGCACAACATAAATTCCCGGCTTTGCTGTTGTCGCTTGCCAAAATTGCTTTGCTACTGGTGGTTCAATAATTTCTAAAGCCTTGGTACAATCTATAACTGCTTGATCTGATAACCCATCACCCAAGACTTGCCTAATGTGTGTAACTAACTGTTCCTGAGAAAACGCTGATAGCATTTCCTAACCTCCAAAACACTATTATTTATTGGTCTGCATGAGATTCAATGACCAATGAAAACTAGGTTCAGGCGGAGAATGCAAATCACTAATTTTAATTGCTAAATCCTGATTTTCAGTAGTTATCAATGGGGAACTTTTATGTTTAGTAGAAAGTCCCATTTGTTTAAGGAGGCGATTAATGTGGCGATCGCTAATTTGAATTCCCAACTCTTTCGCTAAATGTTTACTCAACCATTGCGCCGTCCAATCACCAAAAGCATAGCCATATTCACGGGGACTAGAATTGACTAATTCCTTCAATCTTTCAATATATTGATGATTAACAATCTTTGGTCTACCCAATGGGCGCTGATTCCATTTGTGAGCCATCCCCGCCTCAGCAGTACCTATCCAATACCTAGCCATCTCCTGAGAACAACCAATCATGTCACAAATATGAGTTTGCGATTTGCCCATATCTGCTAACAACATAATCTCAATTCGTCGCCGATATTCTGGTTGTGAATTGCTTTGTAAATTTTTTAGCAATGTCTTTCGCTGAAAAGGCGTTAAAAACTTACTTTCATAACCATCGTAAATATCAATAACCCGATTTTGATGAGAATAAGATGACATAATTTTTACCAGTTGCCTTCTACTTTCAAATTTGGGCAAATTTATCTGTTACATCTATTGCTCAAAGACAGATGCAAGAAATTTCACAGATATTCAGTATTTAATTTGGAGGATGTTTCATGAGTATTTATGTGATTCTCAATATCTATGCAGCAGGCATAGCTGTTATGTCCCTC
Source organism: Dolichospermum lemmermannii CS-548 (assembly GCF_028330815.1). Classification (NCBI taxonomy): domain Bacteria; kingdom Bacillati; phylum Cyanobacteriota; class Cyanophyceae; order Nostocales; family Aphanizomenonaceae; genus Dolichospermum; species Dolichospermum lemmermannii. The sequence continues at coordinate 7,735 of NZ_JAQMTJ010000283.1, read as the reverse complement.
AATAAACAGCACTGTCTGGTAAAACACCCATAAATAAAGTCCAAAAAATTCGCTTTCTCATGCCAAATTTATCTGCATTAGTTAATCATTCTCAAAATTTACCTAGCGCATGATACTATCTCTAATTTAGATTTCTAGATATTTGTAAACACTGGTATTGAAGTTAATCAATCCTCAAATATTTAAGTTCATGCAGTTCTAATTACCCAATAATTATGGAACAATTGTGCTAAAAATTGCAGCCCCAAAATAGATAAGCTCAGAAGGAGTAATCTATCTCTTACACTAGCCTAAAATGAGAAAACTCTCATCAGCAGACGTTCTTAAATATGAAATCGTCTACTCGATAGCTGAGACTGAGCCATTCAGTTTAGATAAAAAAGTGATGAAGCTTTGATTGTTATCTTTAAATTCTGCTATATCTTCTTCTAAAATTTATATAAAAAATAAAATCTTCATCTAAACTTCATCATCTCTTCATATAAGATTTATATCAACTTAAAGCTGATATAAATATGGTTAGTAATTTCTAGTAAATCCTATTGTAGAATTTTATATCCATGAAAAAGAAGCTGTAAAATTATTACAACTTCTAATTGCAGTTATATCAATTGCCAGTTGACATAACAGTAAAAATTTGCAAATAAGAGCATGATTTCACCATGACCTTCCGTTTCCTCATCTACCTTGATTACCAAAGTTAGCCAAACCTTAGTCACAGGAAATTTGCTAGAAAAAGTTATCTAGCCATCTCAATTTAATTAGGGTAACCCACCACCCGAATTGAAACCTGCTCAAGCTTCTGAGGAAAAATAACCACCTTTAGTCATGGTTCATCAGTCTTGATGGAGAATTTAATTAATGAAAAACTGAATGCAAAAGCAATCAGCCTATATGTTTCATGTACAGACACAAACAGTTTTTTGGGAAAAATGCAATTTGTCTGCCATGAACCTTTTTAACCGACAGAAGCCCCACGTCTGACCCGATAGGGCAGCGGGGGATGAATGGCGCGTGAATTGACGACGGTTTTCCGACCAACGCGACAGCAAGGAAGGAAAACATCGAGACAATTCACAAATTTTGTGTTACGAATTGAATATCTCGGCAAGGCGAGAGAATAGCGATAACCAAGCTAGATACATGATCATTTTTTTTGATTAACCTTAATTTTGCCTTCGGAACGAGGGGTCAGCCTATCGCCTTAACATCAGTCTTGTTGTTCTCGAAGAGCAAAAAGCTGTTAACTGGGTAGGAAGCCTATACTTACCCGCAAGGGAAGTGTAGGTAGTTCACGTTGCTATTTCTAATTTATAAGATGTTACCAGTGTATATTTGCCATTGTGGCAGAACTTTACAAAGGATTCAGTAATTGCAGTTACTCACATTGACCATCATACTGAGTAACAAGCAATTACGATATAATCAGCAACTATGCCGACTTTTTTTCCCGACTATTGGCGCGTGCTTCAGCATGATGCTTGCCGCCAACTTCCATATAAGCTAAATCCTTAATCTTGCTTAAACAGTTAGATGCCAGATTGCCTTCGGATCTTTTCTCTGTAGGTGGTTTAGCAATTTTAAGAGTTTCATTATTTTGTGTATTCGAGCGACTCATGCGAGCATTTTCTTTCAATATGCGGTTATAAGTGCGATAAGGAATATAGTGCATGGGATTATAGCCCACAAACCGCAACATTAAAACACAAGCCCAAGAATACTTCCCTGCCAAAATCGCTTCGACTACTTGGTCTAACTGTTCAGGATGGATTTTTGGTTCTAAGTTGTTACCACTGCCAGCAATATCTTGATTCATAATCTTAGTTATCTTTGAATTGAGTAAATTAGTCCAGTTGGGAGCAAATGCGATGGTCTTCAGCCAAATTGCTGTTGCGGGAACAACCGGAACCTATAGGTAATCAATTGGTGGCAGATGTTGAGAAAAGTAACAACTTTCGATAAAAGTCCGGTACTTGCGAATATTGATACCTGACGGGAATGGGAATCAGAAAACTGGATCTCTACGATTACCCATTTAACTAAGCTAAAACGCGCATTTGACCTGATGATTTTTTCCATAACCTGACCTGTGATTGAAAACCTGACTATTTTTAATCAAGTCTGTGTACTGCTGTGCCTTGCCGTGTATACCCTGATTTTCTGGGCAGTCTTACAGTTTTCATTTAGTAATATCTATAGATCACAGAAATAATATGTATTAATTGTGTCTGGGCTGTAGATTTATACTTACCAATGAATCAAAGGTAAAAATTTACCTTTTCTGTGGTTTCTACCTGGAGGAATTGAGTTTGGCGTAGCTTTTCGTAGATGCAATTATGTCCTCTTGAAATTTCCAAGTGGAAATTTTCTGCTTCTCCCTAGTTACTGCTGTATAACTTCTTACCATTAATTGTGGTGCTTTTGCTGTAAAAGCTCACAATTACTGAATGGAATCAGGAAAACCATTGATTTCTCAATTTCAAAAGCCACATTTTTATTTATACTATTTTTTCTCGCTAATGTCATCTGCCAAGGTGGCAAGATTTAAGTTAAATTTACTGAACTTATCTAGATATTTACTTATGTCTTGTGCAAGTTTGATTTTTGTCCCCAGTTGGCAAAAAATGAGGGGTGTTACCCCCCACTTTAATCTCAATGGCAGATGTTATCATCGTTATACAAAGCAAAAAAACTACGAATCACCTTTGTCTATGCTCCGTAGCATATAGATAGTCGTCGCAACTATAGCTCAAAAACAAATGAACTTTAATTACCACAAATTTAATTTTTATATAATAATTACTTTAATGAGAATCATTGCTTTGTAGGCACTCTAAAGCTTTAAGTCCTAAAATTCTGACGACAATAAAAATAAATATCAATTACAAAATAATTCCATAATTAACAGTATTGTTTATTGTTAATACTCTGGGTTTCGATATTAATCTAAATTACCAATATGTTTGCTTTTATATAAAAAAATACCTGTAGCTATATCTGGACAGCAAAAACTGGATCACCATGAACCTTTCACTATTATCTTATTTGTTTAGTAAAAGCTATTTGTTTATTAGGGAAAATTAGCATTTAATTAAATAACTAGGTTGGTAATTATATGTATGCAATTTATTAATATAAGTAAGATTACAGTAATATTCATTAAACTGATTCGGTAAGAAGAACCATCATTATTTATGGTCAATTGCCGCAGATTATTCTTGTCAAAGCCGATACTTAGGTAGAAAATAAAGATCAAGTCCGTATGGCTAAGTAATTCTTAACAAATCAAATTTGCTCAAATTTCCGGGTCTCAAACGCTACTATTCAGCTTTGAGAGCGAATTATTAACTGAGATTTTCTCAATAACTTGCCCAGAAATTTATCCGGTAGTTGCTTGACAGATCAGAATGAGGAGGTTATAGTGTAACTCCCAAGCTGTTTAAGTTTTTAAACAAGTTGGGCAATTTTCACAAGCAGTTCGCTAGATCGAAATTTTGACTCTATTACAACTAGCTGGGAACTTATCAGCTAAATTAGGAGTCGTAAACACTAAGTGCATTTGAACCTGACTAACCTGACATCATAGATTGATAAAGCTCCTGCTGTCCTTGCTTTATTCAACTAGCCTGCATCTACTCATATTACTAAATTTAAGGTCTACTGAAAAACTCTCATCTTTTCCCAACTAGATTCGAGGATTTTTTGGGTGATTAATTGCAATCTTTTTATGTCCCATAACCCTAAATGAAGTGGGGGAATTGGTAGTTATTTTGTTGTAACTTAGCTAAAAAAGTTACTTTTGCCGATCACCGTTTAAAAGTGTTGTTGTATAACAAGCCTCTGCAAAATCTAATTACTGATGATTGATAGAGGTATCTTTGAAAGCATTGGTTTTCAGATTTAAATTCCTCAACTCTTAAACATTACTGATTTTTTGGCTAAATTCCGGGAACAACAGGAAAATAAAATTTCCCGAAATAATTGTTAGATATTTATTTATAATCCCAACAAAAAGATCCCTGACTTCTTCGAGAAGTCAGGGATCTAAAGAATGCTAAATTTAACGAATTAGCAAATAGATTCCCCAAATAGCCATAGCGCGGAGATAGGTACTAGCGCGGAAAGTGCCATTAGCGGTGATTGCTTCCGGTGTGCGAAATTGCAAACCATTGTCGTAAATTTGCCTCACCACAGCCTCAGTTAACCGCATTGCCTCATTTTTCATGTTCATTTGCACCAGGAAAGCTGCTAGACCAAAATTGATTCCCGTCCAAACTTCCAAAGGATGAGTAGAATTGGGATTTTCGGGTAAACCATTGGGAAGAACACCATTAGCAGCGCCAAATTCACCATTTTGAAACTTGAGAAAACAGGAATCATATACTTTTGTTAAGGCAGACACAGCGCGATCACTGGGAACAATATCTGGTAAACTCAATAGACGAGCGTAAAATTGCCCACACAATTGGTCAGCCATCACCACATCAGAACCACTGTCACTATCCAAACGGTAATACTCACCATTCCAAAGCTTCTCCTGATAAATTGGCTTCGATTGACTTAACCAACCTTGATAAATAGACCCTTGCACCTCCACCTCTGCGTCCTCTGCGCCTCTGCGGTTCGTTAAAATATTAGAAATAGCAATAGCAGCTTCCAAAGCAGCTAACCACAAACCACCACAATAAGCACTCACACCTTGTAAACGCCAATCATCAAAAGTTTGGTCAGGAGCGCCAGAATTTTCTGGTATACTGTCACCATCGAGATCAAAAGTTTTCACATAATCGAGAGTTTGCACAATAGCATCCCAACAATCTGCTAAAAACTGAATATCATTTGCACCGGTAAACAGAAAATCTCGATATACCTGCAAGACAAAATCACAACCTAAATCTTTCCACAGATTGCAATCTTGATAACTAGTATAATTGGTTTTTTCCCAAACGTGTTCATTAGGTGCGCCTAAATCGTGGGGTGTCGCACCGGCAATTTTCCGAACTGCGTTGGGACTTTCAGATTTGATAGTTAAATAATAACCGATTATTCTAGTTCTATCATCACTTTGGGGAATTGCCCTAGCAAAAGCGCGAATTACCGATTTTTCCAATTCAGGGAATAACATCAATAACCCAAAAGAACCGTATAACCGCACATCTAAACTTTCATACCAACGATAATCTAAACATTCTAACACGGCAAATTGACCAACGGGATCAATTTCTGAGGCCGCACTCCAGAGAGTTCCTCCACTGGTTAAATCGTAGAGTTCGTTAAATAAAGCCATTTTGAACCAGTCAGGTAAATCTGATTTTGCCAAAATGGGATTTTGCCAATCTTGAATGAGCGATCGCCAATTCTGATATTCTTTAAGAGCAGTAGTGGCAATCTGCCAAGCATTCTCACCATTACAACCAAAAAAGTCTGTATATCTGCGGTAATAGTTCACTCCCGCGGCAAATTCTGTGACGGGAAAATCCCAACTTAGCACCAAGGGAACTTCTAAATTTTCCCCAGGTTGCAAAGTGAAACGCACCGCAATTGCTGCACCTAATCTGGTATTTTCATCTGCGGGAGTTTCATCTATATAATTAGGTAAAGAACCATTTGCAGAGAAACTTTGCCAAACATCTTCACCATTACCCACAGGATTAAATCGGGAATGATAGAATATTTCCACTTGGGGATTTTTGGCAGTTGCAATACACCAAGTTCCGTCTCCTTCTTGGACAGTTTGACTATCAGCAACTTGACCTAAAACACAACCAAAATATTGATGATCTTCTGCTAAACAGTTATAATTTCCTTGACTTTCTCCCCAGCGTGGTAGATATTCATAAACTGGACTTCCATCATCTCTAACTCGTACTTGAGGAGATTTCAAAGTATTAGTAAACCAACCTGCCATATTTTCCCAAGTTAGCATAATGCTAATGGTAATTGGTGCATTTGTGGGGTTGTGCGCTTTCCACAAAAAAACTGCGACAGGATAACTGGCTTCTTGATAATTATCTGCCCAAATTGGGGAAAATTGCTCACAGGTTAATTGGGTTTTTAAGACATTTTCATAAACAAACCAGCTACGAGGATAAAGTGCGTGATATGTACCTGAATTCTGTTCCTGAGACTGTGGATACCATTGCCAAGATTGCAGTGTATGATCTTCTGGAGGTTGGGTAGATAATGCGTAAGCTTGTCCAGATTCAAAAATACTAAATTGACAAGCGGGAACGGTTTTAAAAGTATGTTCTCCCCCGTCAATGTGCCACAGATTAAAGTCTCCCCGTGAAGAACGTCCTATACACCCTGCACCAAAGCCACCAAGGGGCATTCCGTGCCAGGGACCATCATCAATATTACTAGCATAACGGACGGTGTAGGGTTGCTCCCAGCCTAAGCCAATGGGACGTTTCCAGGTGCAGGGGGGTATTTGGGGGTGGTTTGTCATGGTTTGAGTTTCACGGTTGACGCTAATGAAGAGTAGCGTGATGTGTGATTTTTCTCAAGTCATTGCGTTTACGTTTAGAGCCACAAATATACTGAAATTAAATGAATTTGTTTCACGCAGAGGCGCAGAGAGGAAGAGTTTGAGAGATGGAATTTTTGCCTCTTGATGGGGAATAATAAAATTATATACCTTGTCACATCAGAGCAAATTTAAACCAATATGGACTGGACAACACCACTCAAGGCACAACAGACTGATTTTATTCAAAGACTTAAATCTGCTAAATTACTCCATTGTGATGAAAAAGGTCAGCATAGTGAATTAACTGTAATTTCTGGCAAAAGGTTAGACCAATTACGGGATTTTTGCTGGGAAATGGCTGAAAAATATAGACGAACTTCTCGCGTCGCTATTCGTGATGTTTTTATCAACAATATGAAGGGGAAGTTAGCTGAGGAAGTTGTTAAATCCCGTTTAGCTGATTTTGTCACAGAAGTTGACTATGAAAAGCGCGTTGGTGGTGATGGAAAAGTTGATTTCACCTTAACTTCTGACTCATCAATTGGTATTCAGGTTAAATCCCGGAATGGCAACTTTGATAAAATTCAATGGTCAATTAGTCGAGAAGAAATTGAAAAAAATGCTGTTCTAGTTTGTATTTTAATTCAAGAGGAAGTTAGCGAAGCTCAGGCTGAATACAATCTGATTTTGGCGGGATTTTTACCAACAAATATGATTACCTCGAATACTGGTAAAGCCTTGGTGGGAATAGATAAATTGCTTTATTCTGGCGGTTTACGCAGCTATTTAGAAAGTTTGACATCTTCTGAAGCTGACGAATATATGTGCTTGGGTTATGAGTGTCTTCAGAAAGAAGATTATCAAAATGCTATTGCTTATTATACTCAAGTATTGCAACTGAAACCAAATAATGAAGATGCTTACTTCAACCGAGGATATGCCCATTATAAATTAGGAGATAATCAGGGTGCAATTGATGATTACACTCAGGCTATCAATATTGATCCTAACTATGTAAATGCTTATCACAACCGAGGAGTTGTCCGTGATGATTTAGGAGATAATCAGGGTGCAATTGATGATTACACTCAGGCTATCAATATTGCTCCTAACTATGTTAATGCTTACTACAGCCGAGGAGTTGTCCATTATAAATTAGGAGATAATCAGGGTGCAATTGATGATTACACTCAGGCTATCAATATTGATCCTAACTGTGCAAGTGCTTATCACAACCGAGGAGATGTTCGTCATCAATTAGGAGAT
>NZ_JAQMTJ010000282.1:0-12351 GCF_028330815.1 Dolichospermum lemmermannii CS-548 | reverse complement strand
GAGTAGGGGAAGTAGGGGGAGTAGGGGAGAAATTTCTTCCTTCTTCCTTCTTCCCTACCTCCCGTACCTCCCGTACCTCCCCTACCTCCCCTACCTCTTCTTCCTCCTGAACTCCTGACTCCTGAACTCCTGACTCCTTCCTTCTGATAGCGAAGCGTGGCGTTAGCCATACTCCTGAACCATTACCTGATGACTAGTACACTGCGGCGCAAATCAACCAACAATTAAAAATTCCACAAAAAGCTTGTGTAATCTGCTTTTTTAATTTTTAATTGTTAATTTTTAATTCCGCTGTGCGGTACTAGATTTTATTCATCATCAAAGTCTTCATCATCTTCCTCATCTTCATCTTCCTCAAAATCTTCATCATCTTCAACAACAATATCGCTAATTTCATCAGCAATTAAATCATCATCATCATCTAAAATCAGTCTTTCCCCTATCTTGCTACCAAAAGCACCATCTCCCATTCCCGGTGCATCCAAATTATAGAGTTTCGCTGTCCGGTCATCTAACACCATGTCCAATGGGTCATCAACCTCATCCAGCACCCCACTACCCGGCTCTATCACGTAATCATCAATCACCCCCGCTTCCTCATAGGTGTTGTACCCAGTCCCAGCGGGAATCAAGCGCCCAATGATCACGTTTTCCTTGAGTCCGCGCAGCCAATCCGATTTACCCTCAATGGCAGCTTCCGTTAATACCCGCGTGGTTTCCTGGAACGAAGCCGCAGAGATGAAACTGTCAGTATTCAACGATGCCTTGGTAATCCCCAGCAGCATGGGAGTATATTCCGCTCTAGCCCCACCAGTAATGGACATCGCCTCATTCACCTGCTCCACCTGCCGCAATTCCACCAACTCACCCGGTAGCATAGTTGTGTCCCCACCGTCATCAATCCGCACCTTATTGGTCATTTGGCGGACAATCACCTCAATGTGTTTGTCAGAGATCTCAATCCCTTGAGACTGATACACCATCTGCACCTCATTCACCAAAAAGGTCTGCACCTTCTGCAACGCATGACTCGCACAAGCATAGACCCCATCCTCTGACCCCAAGCTGAAGAATATCTCCAAAATTTCATGGGGATTAGAAGGGCCATCAGTCATTGGTTGTCCAGCCACAATCTGCGCCCCGTCAGGAACAATCAAGTTCTGCCCCGGTCCGAGGGGATAGTCCGTCACTGTCCCATTAGCTTCCACAATCTTAATAGAATAGGCCTCACGAGTAACAGATGTCACCTCATCCCCATCCCCATAGACAATCTTCACTTCCCCTGGACGACGCGCCAAAATGCAGCCTTCCTTGGGTTTGCGGGCTTCTAGCAGTTCCTCAATCCGGGGCAAACCTTGGATAATGTCCCCAGTCTTGGCTCGTTCAAACACCAACAACACTAAGTTGTCACCCCGTTGCACCAAATCCCCATCTTCGACCTGTAGCACTGCCCCAGGACTGACTCGGTAAGGACGACCAACGCGGAGAGTAATAGAGTGGGCTGAATTGTCCTTTGTCAGCGATGCACTGAGCTTGTCGAAGTGTTGTCCGTTGTCCGTTTTTTTATCACTGACCCCTTCGGGGTTCGTCAGTCGCTCATGGGGGAAACCCCCAAGACCGCGCTGACTCACCACTGACGACTGACCACTGACGACTTCCATCACCTGACCCGATTCAGCGGCGAATATGCCCGGAGCAATTTCGCTGCCTTCCACTACCAAATCTCCCTTCTTGATATTCGGCAGCACATTCGTACCTATAGTTACCAAATCATTGGGACGCAACACCAAACAACGGCGCACCGTTTCCGCCCCCTGCTGCACACCGCGAACAATTCCCCCTTCCTTACACAATATCTTCGTCCGTGCTACCACAGCCCCCGGTTCAATGGTGTCACCGTCCGCAACTTCCAAATTAGTCTCTGTGCTGCCTTGGGTCGCATCCGCTGTAATGTCGCGCCGCACTACCAAAGACTCCAAAATCACCAACTGTAACCGCTGAATTTCCTCATTTTCAGCATCAGTAATCAATTCAATGTCCGCAGCCAAAGGCGAAGCCCCGTGTTCTCCCTCCGTCTCCTGCTCAATCTCCAATACTATCTGTGTCCGCAGCAGTTCCACACCCTCCACCGACTTCACCCGCTCTGAATCCTTATAAGGAATCCTTTGCACCGCTCGTAACTGAATGGAACGCCCTGTATCCTGACTCACCGTCGTTGTCGCTGGGACATCAGGGTGGGTTGGCACAGCAAATTCTACCACCGGACGACTCAGCAATGCCGGACCTTCGGGAGTCTCCACGTACTGGATATACCGCAACTCCGTCGCCACCATTCCTTGCAACTCTTCACCGGGCTGCAAAAATGTATTGTCATGGGCGATCGCAGTTTCCGGATCATCTACCATCAACAACTCACCCGGTTTCACCACCACTTCTCGCAAAATGTCATTCTTTTGGGTAACTTCTACCACCCCACCGGTTTGACAGAAAATGTCTTTGACCACTTCCGTTCCCGCTTCCACATACTGGCCATCCTCAACCAGCAGCAAGGAAATATCCTTGTTCACTTCATGGGTTTCTTCCGGTATCCACAGCAGCGTTCCCCCCTGCACCACCTCATAGCCCAATTTGGCTTTTCCTTTCTTCTGTACTTCCACTTGGGCAAATTTCAATAAGCCCCCGGTGGTCGTCCGGTACTGGTCATCAATCAATTCTGCCACTACCTGACCATTCTGCACCTTAGTCCCCGGAGTCGCCCGCAAATTAAATACCTGATTATTCGTGGTTGTAATCAAGTAGCTATTTCGCCCTTGGGAACTCTGGACGGTAATCGCTGCCTGATCCAATACCACAGAAGCGGTAATAATCTCGATTTCCCGCGTCCCTTTCCCGGGAATGGCTTCTGGTAATCGCACTACGCCTCCATGTACTGTTGTCAGCTTGGTTTGCGCCAATACTCCATTGGTAGCGATCGCATCCCCATTCTTGACAATCAACTCCGCCCCCGGCAGCAAGTTATATACGTCCCCCGATAGAATCCAAATCAAACCGCCTCTAGAAGCAGTAGTAGTGGTATTCCCCTGGCGGTCAGTCTTTGGTTCTGCCACCAGATCCGCAAATTTCACCTCACCAGCCAAGTCAGAAGCTACGTCTTTCACGGCTTTTTCTGTATTGGTTCTGGTGGTTCTACCTCCCAGCGCTACCTCAGCCACCAAATGCTCTGCCAATACCTGCTGACCATTGTGAATATATAGAGTTGAACCCTGGGTAACAGCAATTTCCTGGCTTTCCCCCGTTCCCGACTTCTTATCGCCCTCAATCGTCAAGGTCCCGTTGGCTTCCACATACAGGGCATCTTCACCATGACGAGTGCGATAGGGACGGGTTTGCAATTTGCGAGGAATCTTCACTGTTCCTGCCACCTTAGACCGCACCTGTTGGGCAACTTCCCCGGTGAATACGCCTCCAGTGTGGAATGTCCGCATGGTCAACTGCGTCCCTGGTTCGCCAATACTTTGGGCGGCAATAATCCCCACAGCTTCACCCAAATCTACCATCTTGGCATGGGCTAAACTCCAACCGTAGCAATGCTGACACACTGACCGGGCAGCTTCACAGGTCAAGGGACTGCGGACTGTTACCTTTTGGACTCCGGATTTTTGGATAGCGATCGCTAAATCATCATCAATGGGTGTATTCCGCAGGGCAATGATTTCGCCTGTGACGGGATGCACCACATCCTCACCCACAACCCGACCCATCAACCGCGTTGCTAGTTTAATTAAGATTTTATTCCCTTCGACCATTGCCCCAATGGTTAAGCCCTTATTTGTGCCACAGTCAAACTCTCGCACAATCACGTCCTGGGACACATCCACCAACCGCCGGGTCAAGTACCCAGAGTCAGCAGTCCGCAGCGCCGTATCCACCAGCCCCTTCCGCGCTCCATAACTAGAAATAATATATTCTGTAACTGTCAAACCTTCTCGGAAGTTGGTTTTAATTGGTAAATCAATAATTTCCCCCTGGGGATCTGCCATCAGTCCCCGCATCCCCACCAACTGCCGCACCTGGGAAATATTCCCCCGCGCCCCGGAAAAGGCCATCATATACACGGAGTTGAGGGGATCTGTTTTCTGGAAATGCACCACCACCTCATCCTTGAGTGCTTCTGAGGTACTGTTCCAAGTATCAATTACTTTCTGAAAACGTTCAACTTCGGTAATTTCCCCCCGTTGATAGCGTTCCTCCGTTACTAAAATTTCCATCTCTGCTGCTTCCAGCATCTCTTTCTTAGCCGGAGGAATCATCAAATCATCCACACTAATAGATACTCCGGCTCTGGTAGCATAGCGAAAACCCAATTCCTTGAGTTTATCGGCCATTACTGCCGTCCGCGCTGTTCCATAATGAGTAAAAGACCAAGAAATCAGGTCTCTCAACTTAGCTTTGTTTACTACCAGATTCCGAAAAACTGCTTTAGTCATAAGTCACTTCGTTCCAATTAAAAATTACAAATTAATAATTAAAAATTAAGAGAAGAAGAAATTAAAAACAAAAGAAGTTTTTCAATTAAAAATTATCAATTTTCAATTTCCAAAGTTATTTCTTTCATTTTTAATTTTTAATTCTCAATTTTTAATTTCCCTAAGCATCTATCGCTTCCTGAATTGCCTGGTTATAAATTGCTCGTCCTGGAGTCGTATAAATATACTGAGAAATCAAATTCCCCTCCCCATCTTCCCGCACCCGTCGGAACTTATAAATCAGAGTCCGACTCATCAGCCTGCCCTTAGCGTCTTTGTCCTCAATTACCTCCACAGGTTCAGTATCCGGTTCACCCGAATCAATTTCCCCATCAAAACGCACATAAATATAGGCATGAAGCTCTACCTGTTTCGCCTCATAGGCCATAATTACATCATCCAAAGAGGAGAAATACTTACCCGCCCCCTTGGTTGCCTTGGGGTTTTCCGCTGTCAAATAATATGCTCCCAACACCATATCTTGGCTAGGAGTCACAATCGGTTTGCCCGTTGCTGGTGACAAAATATTATTAGAAGCCAGCATCAACAGCCGGGCTTCAGCTTGACTCTCCAAGGACAAGGGAACATGAACCGCCATTTGGTCACCGTCAAAGTCAGCATTAAAGGCGGGACAGACTAAAGGATGGAGTTGAATGGCTCTCCCTTCTACCAAAATCGGTTCAAAGGCCTGAATCCCCAATCGGTGCAACGTTGGCGCTCGGTTTAGCATCACTGGATGCCCCTCAATCACTTCCTGCAACACATCCCAAACACTGGCATCATTGCGAGAAATCAGCTTTTTCGCTGCCTTGATATTGTTCACCATGCCGGAACGAATCAGACGATTGATCACAAAGGGCTGAAACAACTCAATGGCCATTTCTCTGGGTAGACCGCACTGGTGAATCTTCAGATTCGGACCGACCACAATTACCGACCGTCCCGAATAGTCCACCCGTTTACCCAGCAGGTTTTGGCGGAAACGTCCTTGTTTTCCCTCAATAATATCGGACAAGGATTTCAGCGGACGGTTATTAGCCCCCACCACAGTCCGTCCCCGCCGACCATTGTCAATCAAGGCATCCACAGCCTCTTGCAGCATCCGTTTCTCGTTGCGGACAATAATCTCCGGCGCGAGAATTTCCTGAAGTCTAGCCAAACGGTTGTTGCGATTAATCACCCGGCGGTACAAATCATTTAAATCGCTGGTGGCAAATCTGCCTCCATCTAGCTGCACCATGGGGCGCAAATCTGGGGGAATGACGGGAATAATTTCCATCACCATCCATTCTGGCTGAGAACCGGTAGCGATGAAATTATCAATTACCCGCAGCCGTTTAATTAATTTTGCCCGTTTCTGACCCTTGGCCTTTTCGATTTCATCCCGCAGGGTTTCCGCTTCTTGCTCCAAATTAATATCTGCCAACAGCCGCAACAGAGCTTCAGCGCCAATGCCAACTTCCACACCCTCTAACTGGGAATCTTCGCTGTAGATAGCATCTTCAATTTCTAACCATTGGTCTTCGCTCAACAGTTGTTTGTAACTGAGAGTATCAGCGTTGCCCGGTGCTAAAACGCAGTAGGAGTTGAAATAAACAATCTGCTCCACATCCCGCAACGGCATATCTAGGAGAATAGCAATATAGCTAGGAATCCCTTTGAGATACCAAACATGAGCCACAGGGGCTGCCAACTTAATAAAACCCATCCTGTGGCGACGGACGCGGGACTCTGTAACTTCTACACCACAGCGCTCGCAGACAATCCCTCTATGGCGCACCCGTTTGTACTTACCACAATGGCATTCCCAATCCTTAGCTGGTCCAAAGATGCGCTCGCAAAACAAACCATCCATTTCTGGTTTGAGGGTGCGGTAATTAATAGTTTCTGGCTTGGTAACTTCACCTACAAGTTGTCCATTGGGTAAAGTCCGTTCACCCCATTGACGGATGCGTTCTGGTGAAGCTATGCCAATTTTTACGTAGTCAAATTGATTAGTTTGGGGGGATCTCATGAGAATTAAAAATGAAAAATTAAAAATTAAAAAAGGAGAACAAAACAATTAAAAATTGAGAATTAAAAATTAAAAATGAAGAGCGAAAAACCTCTTAAATTTTTAATTTATAATTTTTAATAAACAATTAAAAATTGAGAATTAAAAATGAAGAGCGAAAAACCTCTTAAATTTTTAATTTTTAATTGATAATTTTTAATTGTTACTCTTCCCCTTCCAGAGACTCACGAGAGAGTGACTCATAAGTCGGTCTAGGAGGTGTGCGCCGGGCAGCTTGGTCTGCCATTAGGTCTACTTCCACATCTAGGGAACTACCATCTGCTTGGGTTTCCACCTTATGCACGGCAATATCCAAACCCAAAGATTGCAACTCACGCATCAATACTTTGAAAGATTCAGGAGTACCAGGACGGGGAATAGCCTTACCCTTGACAATGGCGTTGAGGGCTTCATTCCGTCCCTGCATATCATCGGATTTGACAGTTAACAATTCTTGCAAAGTATAAGCAGCGCCGAAAGCTTCCAACGCCCAAACTTCCATTTCTCCAAATCTTTGCCCACCCTGTTGAGCCTTACCGCCCAAAGGTTGCTGAGTCACCAGAGAATAGGGTCCAGTGGAACGGGCGTGAATTTTGTCATCAACCAAATGCACCAGCTTGAGCATATAGGCCACACCGACGGTAATAGCCCGGTCAAATGGTTCACCAGTGCGACCATCATAGACCATGATTTTACCGGCATTGTCGGGGTTATAGATCCAGTCTTTAGTGGTTTCGTCTCTGGCTTCTTGGAGTTTGCCGTGAACTAGCCGCCGGGAAGTTTCTTCGCCATACATTTCATCGAAGGGAGTAATCTTGAACCTGACTCCCAAATTATGACCTGCCCAACCCAGTAAACATTCAAACACCTGACCCACATTCATCCGGCTGGGTACACCCAAGGGATTGAGAACAATATCCACGGGTGAACCGTCAGCTAAGTAGGGCATATCTTCAGCAGCCAGAATCCGGGAAATAATCCCTTTGTTGCCATGTCTCCCTGCCATTTTGTCGCCCACTTGGATTTTGCGCTTTTGAGCGACATAAACCCGGACTACCATATTTGCCCCCGGTGGCAGTTCATCACCTTGTTCACGGGTGAACAACCGGACATCAACTACCCGACCTTTTTCACCATTGGGAACTCGCAGGGAGTTGTCGCGGACATCACGGGCTTTTTCACCAAAGATGGCGCGGAGGAGTTTTTCTTCGGGGGGTTGGTCAGATTCACCCTTGGGAGTAACTTTTCCCACGAGAATATCCCCAGCATCTACCCACGCCCCAATGCGGATAATGCCTTGTTCATCCAATTGTCTGAGGGCATCTTCACCAACGTTGGGAATTTCTCTGGTGATTTCTTCGGGTCCGAGTTTGGTTTGTCTGGCTTCGATTTCGTATTTTTCGATGTGAATGGAAGTATAGATATCTTCCTGTACCAGACGCTCGGAAATGAGGATTGCATCCTCGTAGTTGTAGCCTTCCCAGGGCATATAGGCGACAACTATATTTTGTCCTAGTGCCAGTTCTCCCCCTTCTGTGGAAGAACCATCTGCCAATACTTGACCGGCTACTACTTTTTCGCCAATTCTCACCAATGGTTTTTGGTTTAAACAGGTGTCTTGGTTAGAACGTTGATATTTGGAAAGTTTGTATTTAAGTTCTTGGCCTTTTTCAATAACTTGGCTACCACTGGCTGCTGACAACTGACCACTGGCGCGGACACGAATTTCTGTGGCATCAACATAGACTACATCGCCATCGGTGCGGGAAACTATCACCATGCCGGAGTCTCTGGCGGCTTGGGCTTCCAAACCGGTTCCCACCAAGGGGCGTTCTGGTCTAAGTAGGGGTACAGCTTGGCGCTGCATATTAGAACCCATCAGTGCTCGGTTAGCGTCGTCATGTTCCAAGAAGGGAATCATGCTGGTGGCTACTGAGACAATCTGCACTGGAGAAACTGCCACATAATCCACCTGTTCGGGTCCGGTGGTTGTCCAGTCTTGGCGATAGCGCACTGGCACGTGGGGTCCTTTGATGTAACCATTTTCATCGAGGGGAACGTCACCTGTGGCTGTCCGCAGGTCGTCTTCTTCGTCTGCTGTCATGTAAACAGGCAGCACATCAAAGAGGACTTTGCCATTTTCTACTGGTCGGAAGGGTGTTTCTAGAAAACCATAGAGGTTAACGCGGGCATGGGTGGCTAATGAACCGATGAGTCCGGCATTTGGTCCTTCTGGTGTTTCAATGGGGCAAATCCGTCCGTAGTGGCTGGGGTGAATATCTCGAACTGCAAACCCGGCTCTTTCTCTGGTCAAACCACCTGGTCCCAAGGCACTGAGGCGGCGTTTATGGGTCAATTCTGCCAAGGGATTAGTTTGATCCATGAATTGACTGAGTTGGCTCGAACCAAAGAATTCTTTGATAGCTGCTACTAAGGGTTTGGGGTTAACTAGAGATGCGGGAGTGAGAGATTCGGCATCGGATACGGTCATCCGTTCTCGAATAATTCTTTCTAAGCGATTTAACCCTACTCTGACCTGGTTTTGCAGCAATTCACCAACGCTTCTGACTCGGCGATTTCCGAGGTGGTCAATGTCATCAATACTACCAATGTCATATTCTAGATTTATGAGGTAATCAATGGCGGCTAAGATGTCCCCAGGGGTGAGGACGCGCATGGTGTCGGGGGCGGAAAGACGAAGTTTTTTGTTGAGTTTATAACGTCCAACTTTACCCAGGTCATAGCGTTTAGGATCAAAGAAGCGGGAGTCTAAAAGCTGTTGTCCACCTAAAACTGTGGGCGGTTCACCGGGACGAAGTTTCCGATATAATTCCATTAGGGCTTCTTCTTCGGAAAATTGCCCTTCTTTTTCGATGGTTTTTTGGAAGTATTCTGGATGGCGCAGTGCATCAAATATCTCGTTATCTGATAATCCCAGGGCTTTCAACAGTACCTGGGCTGACAGTTTCCGGGTTTTGTCTATCCGTACCCAAACTAAGTCATTACGATCTGTTTCAAATTTCAGCCATGCCCCCCGGTTCGGAATTAAGCTGGCAGAATAAGTCCGTCGTCCGTTTTTATCAATTTCTGATTTATAGTAAACTCCAGGCGATCGCACAATTTGATTGACAATGACGCGTTCAGCACCGTTGATAATAAATGTGCCTCTATCTGTCATCAATGGCAAATCGCCAATAAATACTTCTTGTTCTTTAATGTCTCCTGTTTCTTTGTTTAGCAACCGGGTGGGGACATACATTTGCACTGCATAAGTGCTATCTCTTCGCTTGGATTCTTCAACACTGTATTTAGGTTCTTTGAGTTTATAGTTATTGCCTAAAAAGTGCAGTTCTAGTTTGCCAGTGTAGTCTGTAATTGGACTAAAGGAGTTCAGTTCTTCGATTAGCCCTTCTTCTAGAAACCAGCGAAAACTAGAACGCTGAATTTCAATCAAGTCGGGTAATAGAAAGGCGGATTCCATGTATTTATCGTCGTTAGTCATGCCTTTACCTTTATCAACCTGGTTAAACTTTCAAAGAGGTATTGGTGGAGTTCTGCCATGAAGGCTTTTTTGCATAAAATATGAATTGGTGAGTGTTGAAGTCTATTTACTTGGTAACAGCCTGCTCCACCGACAATTTAGCTGATAGCGTGGCGTTGGCTATAAGATTTTTTTTACTTCACACTTCTTCATACTTCACCCCTCACACCTTATGCCTGATACTTTATCCTTGCTGTAAGATCCCCAAACTGGGAGTTCCGCAAGAGTCGAATTCGATAGCGCAATATGGCATCAGAGCCTGCACTATGGATTTGATATGGATATGATTGTCTGGACTAGACAATTATTTTTAACGATTTTCTTTATTGTTTGATATATTGAAGGATTGCTGTTTTCAGGTTTCAAGTTTTTTTTAGTCAACCTAGGTTGCCACGGTTTGTTATCTATTGAGAGCATCCGTTTGTAGAGATTTAAGTGGATGGGCAGACAATTTTGGATTTTAGATTGGGGTTGTTGCGATTGATCAAGCTGGCTAAAACCACAAATTCCCAAACTGGCTAATATCATTTTGATAACAGCACAAATTGAGTTTTAGGAGTTATTATCCTTCCTTTACCATTATGGCTTAACCTAAATGTTTTAGAGGGAATAATTCTAGCACATTTTCATTCAATAGAAGTATCTTCTTGATGAAATCAGCGCTAATTCTTTTGGACTTGATGCTGATCTACAACGCTAGACCAAATAATCTACAGGCATTTTGGGTGGTTTTCTGGGCAATTTCCTCTATTGTTTCTTCTCGTAGTTTTGCTAATTGCTCCGCTACATAGCGAACATTGGCGGGTTCATTACGCTTTTCGCCACGTTTGGGAACGGGTGACAGAAATGGACAATCTGTTTCTATCAGTAAGCGATCGCTATTCACCATTGCGGCAGACTCTTGAATAGTTTTAGCATTCTTGAATGTCACTGTGCCGCTAAAGCTAATATAGAAACCTAAATCTAGAAACCATTGAGTTTCTTCTGGTGTCCCTCCCCAGCAGTGCATGACACCCCGTACCCTTTCCCCATGGCAATTCCGCCATTTTTGCAATACATCCCTGACTGCTGGTGCAGCATCACGACAATGGATGATCACTGGTAAATTCAGTTCACAAGCGATCGCTAATTGTGATGCAAATACCTCATGCTGAAGCTCATAATTATCTGCTTTGTAGAAATCCAACCCCATTTCCCCAATGGCTACCACTTGAGAATGAGAACTGGCTAAAGACTTGATTTGGGCGGCTGTTTGGTCATCCCATTTATGAGCATCCAGAGGATGCAGCCCCACAGCAAAGCTAAGTTCAGGAAACTGCTCGGCTATGCGCCTAATGCTCGCAAATTCCTGGGGGTGAACACAGGAGTGGACTAATCGGACTACTCCTGCTTCTTGCCACCGAGTGCGAACGGCTGCTAAATCTGGCTGGAAAGTGTCAAAGTTAATGTGTACGTGGGTATCTATAAGTTGCATAGCTTATCATTAATCAATGGTCAGTGGTGAGTTAGCGCGGTCTTGAAGGTTTCCCCAATGAACAAATGACTAACCCCGGAGAGGGTGAGTTGTCAACAAACCACTGACTATTGACTAAGCAGTAAGGGTTTTGTGTTTACGAGCTAAACTTGACTTTTTTCTAGCTCCATTGTTGGCATGAAGCACACCAGCCTTTACAGCTTTATCAATTTTGCTGTAAGCTTCGGACATTCTCGTTTCCACTTCCTGCTTGAGTTCTGTTGTCGGGTTGGCAGCACAAGCTTCCACAGAACTAAAGTATTTCTTCATCAGCGTTTTAACTGCTGATTTATAAGCTTTGTTACGCAGTCGGTTTCGTTCTCCGATTTGAGCGCGTTTAAGAGCAGATTTTGTATTCGCCACAGTAATTCCAAAAAAGACTATTAATTATGTACACACACTACTAGGTTTAATAAATATAGCATTATTTTTGCTGATGTGATAATTTTTGAAAAAAAATATTTTATTTGGGCGTAAAAGCTGATGCTTACGGCTAAAAAAATAGATTAGAATGGTTTACTGACAAGGAAAACAGACCAGTTACCTCAATTCAGACAGAGGGAATATTAAATTTCTGGGGTTCCTTTTAGGAACTACGGTCAGAAACGGTAAGTTCTACCGAGATTGCCTGTGGAGCGGAAAAACCTCTTAGAAGCCATTCTAAGACCGTGATGAAGCAGGAAGTAAACACTAAGGTTATCGCTGTCCAGATGTGTCT